>JBBTUQ010000001.1:0-2427 GCA_038063675.1 Patescibacteria group bacterium
CCATGGAAGCCAAAGCCGCTGTCCGTGACGTGGCCCGAGCCTTGGGTTTTCCTTATGCCATTGGTGACCGGTTGTCAAAGCTTATTCCCGCCGGTTCCCAAGGCTTCCCCATGTCTTTAAAGAGGGCCATGGAAATTACGCCGGAATTGGCCCTCGCCTATGAGAACGAACCGGACATTAAAAAAATAATTGATTATGGACAAAAACTCGAAGGTGTAGCCCGTCACGCTTCGGTTCATGCCGCCGGCGTGGTTATCTCCGATAAAAATCTTACCGAATACACCCCTCTTCAAAAAGATCCCCGGGGAGGAAAAATAATTACCCAATATGATATGTATTCCCTCGATTTAAATGTCAGCAAACATGCCGTCGGGCTTTTGAAAATGGATTTTTTAGGTCTTCGGAACCTGACAGTTCTTGAGCAGGCCGTAAAATTTGTCAAAATTAACCAGGATATCAGCGTCAATCTGGAGAAAATACCCCTTAATGACAGGGGTGTTTATAAAATGATTGCCGCGGGAGATACCACCGGTGTTTTTCAATTGGAATCCGGCGGCATGAGGAAACTGGCAAAAGAATTAAAACCTA
Source organism: Patescibacteria group bacterium (assembly GCA_038063675.1). Classification (GTDB taxonomy): domain Bacteria; phylum Patescibacteriota; class Microgenomatia; order JAMCZE01; family JAMCZE01; genus JBBTUQ01. The sequence continues at coordinate 589 of JBBTUQ010000001.1, forward strand.
CAGTCATACATGATTTGGGTGCTATGGTCGCCTTATTCCGCCCGGGTCCCATTGAAATTATTCCCGAATTTATCAAAAGAAAACATAATCCCAAAGAGGTCAAATACCTTCACGACGTTCTCCGTCCGATTTTGGGAGAAACCTACGGCCTGATAATTTATCAGGAGCAGGTTATGGAAATTGCCCATAAACTGGCCGGATATTCCATGGCCGAGGCCGATGGTTTTCGCAAAGCCATGGGAAAAAAACTTCCCGAATTAATGAGAAGAGAGGGTTTAAGGTTTAAAGAAGGCATGGCCAAAAATGGTTATACCACAGACCTGGCTGATAAACTTTTTACCCTCATAGAGAAATTTGCCGCCTACGGATTTAACAAGGCTCATAGTGCTTCATACGGTCTGATTGCCTACCAAACGGCTTTTATGAAATACCACTACCCTGTGGAATATATGACCGCCATGCTTACTGCCGAATCCCGCGGTAACACCGGAGAAACTAAAGACGAAAAAACCCAAATGTGCATTGATGAATGCCGGAGAATAAAAATTACTGTTCTTCCCCCGGATATTAATAAATCCCAAGTAGCTTTTTCTATCGAAGGTTCCTCAATTCGTTTTGGCCTCTCGGCCATTAAAAACATTGGCGAAGCGGCCATAGAAAGTATTCTTAAAACCCGGGATCCCCAAGGAGACTTTCTTTCTCTTTCCGATTTCGCCAGACGTGTTGATCTGCAAAAAGTTAATCATAAAACTCTGGAAAGTTTGATAAAAGCCGGGGCTATGGATGGTTTTGGAAGACGATCAGCTATGCTACAAGCTCTCGACCGGATTATTACCGAATCACATAAGCTGGCAAAACAGGTTAGTGCCGGTCAAGCCGGATTGTTTGCCGAAACAACTATAAATTTTGATCTTCCTGATATTGAAGAGTTTCCCAAAGAGGAGCTTTTGAGCCAGGGAAGAGAGCTTCTTGGTCTTTATTTAACCGAACACCCCCTGGCCAAAGCGTTAGAAAAATGCGATAATCTTATCACTCACCGCCTTGCTCAGCTTTCCGAAAACCCTCCCCTCGGAAAAATTATCTCTGTTGGCGGAATCATTACTTCCATACGCCGGGTTTTTACCCGGAAAAACAACGAGGAAATGTGCTTTATCACTTTGGCTGGGCTAGATAACGCGAAATTAGATTGTGTGGTCTTTCCAAAGCTTTATGCGTCGGCCAAAGATATCATTTCTGAAAACATGGTGGTGATTTGCAGCGGTAAAATAAATAACCGGGAAGATAAATTATCTTTGACTGTTGACACTTTAGAAAAAATTGATTAAAAAAGAATGGCAAGTACGTTAATGAAGGCTGAAAGAGAAAGAAACAAGCCGAAGGCTTAAAGAATATGAATATAAAAATCCCGCATTTCCATTACGAAAGAATGGTCGTACTGGTGCAAGAAAAATTATGGCCGGTGCCCGCGCAGTTGTCAGTCAAACAGCAATTACAGGAATGATTGGTTATGCCCACATTCATCCAAACGACAGATTGGTTAAAGAACTATTTCCGGAAAGGGACTGAACTATAGACGCTGGCCAGCGTCGTATGCTAAAATCGCATCATGGACATTAATTTTCGCGCGGGTGATACTGTTGCCGTCTATCAAAAAATTAAAGAAGGGGATAAAACCAGAATTCAAATATTTGAAGGTGTTGTCCTGGCCATAAATCACACCGCAAAAAGTTTTACCATAAGAAAAATTTCCGGTAACATTGGAGTGGAACGTATTTGGCCTTTTGATTCCCCATGGATAGAAAAGATCGTTGTCAAGAAAAAAGCCGCCAGAGTCAAACG
>JBBTUQ010000002.1:0-6599 GCA_038063675.1 Patescibacteria group bacterium
CAATAAACCCTTCGAAAAAAATGTTTTCCCCGAAAGTGGTTTCGACGTGGTTACAATGTGGGACGTTATTGAACATTTTACCGATCCGGTTTCCGAAATCAAAAAAGTTTATTGGTATCTGAAATCTGGCGGTCTTTTCGCCTTTTCTACCACCGACCCAGAAAGTTTTCTCGCCAAAGTTATGGGAACAAGATGGTCGTGGTACATGGAAATGCACCGGGTATTCTTTTCTCACTTTGCGGCTAAAAAATATTTAGAAAAAACCGGTTTTCAAAAAATAATCTTCAAGCCCCACTTTCGATATCTATCATTAGGTTACTTGGCCACCCGTTTCGCCGCCATCAATCCCAAAGTGGCTAATATCTTGCACCAAATATTTATCTCGACCCGCATTGCAGGACAGATTGTCCCTTATTACGCCAACGATCTCTATGATTGTTATGCTTTTAAGTAGCAGTCATTAGTTATAAAACTAGCTTCGCAGGAGCTGCTCTTGCGAGATCAAATTATGAAAAATTTTATTAAAGACCATTGGCTAGCAATTCTGGTATTTTCGCTAGCCAATGTGGCCATGTTTTGGCCCATGTATTTTAAAGGCCTCATCCCTTTTCCCGGCGATCTTCTGGTTTCTTTCTTCTTCCCCTGGAATATCGGCGGATTCCCGGATTTTAATCCCTGGACCACCCATAAAGAATATCTAGCCGCCGATGCCATCAGGCAAATATTTGTCTGGAAGTCTTTGGGGTTTAACCTTTGGAATCCTTATAATTTTGCCGGAAGTTTTCTTTTTGCCAACCTTCAGTCCTCGTTTTTATTCCCCGGAAATCTAATCGGGTGGGTCCCCAGCGTTGTTCTTATTATGTCTTTGTTTGGTTTTTTCACTTATCTATTTTTAAGATCGCTAAATTTATCCAAGACGGCCGCAATCTTTGGTGGCCTGGCCGCGGCCAACATTTCCTATCTCACCGGCTGGCAGGAGATTCTTGTTAATTGTCAGTCAGCTCTATTTCTACCGTTAATTTTACTTTTAATTAACAAAAATAAAACGTTATTGGCGAGTATTTTTTTAGCTTTCTCTATTTTCGGTGGTCATGTGCAAACCACACTTTATGTTTATATGATCGCCGGTTTGTACGCAATTTACAAAAAAAGTTTAAAGTTGTTTGTTGTTAGTTGTTTGTTGTCTGTTGGTTTGGCTGCTGTCCAGTTAGTGCCTACAATTGAGGCTTATTTGTTATCAGCCAGGGAAACTCCGACCAATGTCGATCTTTTGATGCGAACCACCTTACCTTGGCAGGGCCTAATTACCTATTTTGTTTCCGATTTTTTTGGCAATACTGCTAGCTTTAATTTTCGTCTTTTCAATTACGCCGATGCTCGGGCTTACATTGGTCTAGTTCCGGCAGTAATGTCTTTGTTTTCCGTGTTTTTGATTAAAGATAAAAACGTCAGATTTTTTTTATTTTTAGCAGTTTTTGGACTTCTATTGGCTACTTGGCCCGGGGGATTAATGTTTATCTTTCTGAAAATTCCCATTCTCTCCTCCGTTATTCCGGCCCGGATTGTCATGGTCTTTCTTTTCGCCGCCGCCATTCTGTCCGCTTACGGGCTCGAATATTTTTTAAGGAACAAATTAAAAATTATCCCCCTGATTTTTGTTTTTTCTGTTTTCGTTTCTTTGTGGATAGGTGTCTTTATCATTAAAACCCCCGATGCTTTTATTTCAAGAAATAATCTGATTATTCCTACAGTCGTGTTTATTACACTAATTCTCGCCCTACTTCTGATTAAAAAATTTCCTAAATTGATAGTAATAATTTTTTTACTGGCAATTCTCGAACCGGCATATTATTTTGTTAAACATCAGCCCTTTGCCCCGTCTAAATTTGTCTTCCCGCCGCATTCGCTTTTCCAATTTTTGCAGGAAAAAGCCGGAATAAATCGTTTCTACGGCTCCGGTCAGGCATATATTGACAATAATTTTGCCACCTATTACCACATTTACTCCCCTGAAGGTTACGACCCGCTTTATATCAAAAGATATGGCGAATTAATTTTTTCCAGCTTTGATGGCCAGCTTCATAAAGAGAAAATTCCTCGTTCTGATGCCAAATTTGTCGAACAGGATAATCCTTATCGCACCAGACTTTTTGATCTTCTGGGGATTAAGTATATTCTGGACAGAGAAAATCAGCCTAAAGACAGCTTGGCTTGGTTGGAACGAAAATCTGCCCTTCCCCGTGTCTTTTTAGCCGATAATTATGTCATCGAATCTGACCCGCAAAAAATCCTGGGCAAAATCTACGACCCAAATTTTAATTTGCGTAAAATTCTTATTTTAGAGGAGCCGATTTCGTCATTCTGGCCGCGTCCAGAATCTACTACATCAGCCGAAATCGTTTCTTACGAACCTTCCCGTGTTGTTGTCCAAACTCAATCCAGTTCCCAAAAAATATTATTTATATCAGATAATTATTACCCCGGCTGGAAGGCTTTTGTTGGCGGCCACCAAACAAAGATCTACCGCGCTAACTATTCCTTCCGCGCTGTCTCCCTCCCCGCGGGAGATCATCAAGTCGTATTCCAATATGACCCCTGGTCATTTAAAATTGGGGTAATAATCAGCGTGGTATCATTATCTATCTTATTAGTATGCTTAAAAAGATTTTCCCGTACCTAATTATCTTAATTTTCCTCCTACCCCTTCTTTTTCCTCTTTTTCAAAAAGGATTTTTCTTATCTGATGATGGGGAGTGGATGGTCATCCGCCTTTCTGCCTTTCACGAAACCTTAAAAACCGGCCAATTCCCCGTTAGGTTTCTGGAAAGGCTAAATCACGGTTACGGCTATCCCGTCCTGAACTTTTTATATCCTTTACCGTTCTACATCGGCGAAGCCATTCATCTATTGGGTTTTAGTTTTGCCGACTCCGTAAAAATATTATTTGGTGCCAGTTGGATCCTCGGGGCAATTTTTATGGGTATGTTAGCCGGCCCCGTTGCCGCCATTGTCTATTCTTACCTGCCGTATCGAATTTTTGATGTCTATACTCGGGGATCACTGGGGGAGTCGTTTGCCTTTATCTGGCCCCCACTAATATTTTATTTACTAAATAAGTTTTTCGGAAATAAGAGGCTAAAATACTTATCCCTTGCTGCTCTCTCAACCGCCGCCCTGATCATTTCCCACAATGTCATCGCCCTTTTATTTACGCCGGTTATTTTTATCTATATAGTTTTGAAAAATTGGAAATTGAGAGACTGGAAATTGGTTTTTGGTTTTTGGTTTTTGGTTTTTGGCGCCAGCGCCTGGTTCTGGTTCCCGGCTATCTATGATCTCCAGTATACCCGTGCCGCTCAAGTTGCGGTCTCCGATTTTTCCCAATACTTTTTAAACCGGCATCTTCTTGGTCTTGCCATCCCTCTAATTTTGTTTATCGCCCTAAAAATTAAACGCCCCTTTTTTGTGATTGTTTCTTTAGTAGCTTTATTTTTAACTCTGCCCCAATCGTCATTTATTTGGCAAAATACCCCATTTCCCAAACTTATCCAATTTCCCTGGCGGATATTATCCGTCGTAGTTTTTGCTAGTGCTGTTTTAAGCGGTTATTTAGTCAAAATCAATAAATTTTTCGCCTTAATATTAATTCTCGTGGTAGTTAACGGCTTATTGGTTTTAAAATTTAATCCCGTTGAGAGACCCGCTGGTTTTTACGAAACCAATGACGATACCACTACGGTCAAAAACGAATATATGCCCAAGTGGGTTAAAGTCGACCCCAAGAATCGCGCTATCGAAAAACTTACCGTCTATTTCCCCGGCCATGTTGTTACCGATTTTGATAATAATGGTATTATCAAAAGTAATCAGCCCGTAAAATTTGCCGAGACCCCGCCCCGTCTCGCCGCCGATATTGTTTCTATTATTGTTGTAATCCTATGTTTGTCGCTACTGCTTTTCTAATCGTTTCTTATGTTGCCACGGTTGTCTTTCGCAATATCTTCTTGGGTGGGATGCCCTTTTGGTACGACCCCGCCCGCGACCTGACACTGGCCGGAGATATGTTCTCCAAATTCTCTTTTTTAGGTCAGCCATCCGGGATTCCCGGATTTTTTTATCCCCCCTACTGGCTTTGGCTTTTGTTTTCCCTGTTGCGTGTCAGCCGTGATCCGGCGGTGGTAACTTTTTTAGCAATAACCTTGCCTTATCTGATATTTTTCCCCCTAGGATTATGGCTCCTTCGCAATGCCCTTTCTAAAACCGGAGTGTTTCTGGTTCTGGCAGTTTTTGTCACCAATTTTGATAATTATTTTACCCAGCTTTGGAACTTAAATTTGGCTCCTCTCATTCTTCTCTGGATAATTGTTGCCTACGATCGCAAAAAATATCTATTTCTTGGCATTTTCACCGGACTTTTATTATGTTTTGATTTTGCCATCGGAATTCCGGTTGCCATTTGTACTTTACTATTTTCCAAATTCAATTACCGGTTTCTCCTTGGCAATTTGTTAATTTTTACCCCAACAATTTTATTTGAATTGAAAAATAAATTTGCTCTGACTAGGGTTTTGCTCCCCTCTGTTTTTTCCAAGGTGGTATCTTCGTCCGGTTTGACAAAGATAGAAATAATTAAGTATTTTATTCCCGGCGCCGCAACCCTGGCACTATTAATAATTGGGCGGAAAGTCACAAGAACCAGCGGGTTTGTCATTTCTCTTATTTTGGCAACCGCAGTTGTATATTTGCGAAACGCCAACCCTATCTGGACATACCATTTCATTGGTCTCGAGACGTTATATCTACTTTTATTTTGTATTTTAGCAAAAGATTTATTAAACAGATTTTCCAAACCTTTTTCTTTTTTAGTAATAGGTTTTTTAATTATTAAGCTATTCGTCCTCGTTGCTTCCCCGGATAATATTTTAAATTTCGATAATTTAACCACAAAAAAACAAATTACTGAATTTGTCCTCAAAGATAACCTTCAAAAAACATGTGGCCTGGCCTTTTATAGCCGGACTGCTTTTGAACGAAATTATGAATACGAATATTTGTTTAATCTTTACTCCAAAAAATTAAATCTCCCAGCTCTTATGATCAATTCTAACCAAAAAAATTGCGTCTACGTGATTTTTCCGCGCGTTTCCGAAAATCAACTCGAGAGTTACTTAAACTCCGTGACGGAGGTGGGAAAATTTGGAACTCTCTGGAAAAAAGAGTTCTCCAGTGGTTTAACGGTTGTCTTTCGCGAGCGGCACGAAAGAATATAAAGTAAACTCTCCAATCTTTTCAATTTTTGTCAGTAAGCGATTTTCGTTTGGCTCGCGAACCGGTAAACTAACTTCCGGTTCAACAATTAAAAATTCAATTGGTCTCGGAGCATCAGAAAATATTAAATCATTTCTTCCTGCAAAGTCATAAGTGGTAATTCCGCGGTAGTATGGCATTTTATTTCCATTCAACTTGTAAAGGTAAACCCAAAGAGTGGGGTACAAGTAAGGGTTGGTCAAGGTATTTATCGAAAATTCCCGCCCCTGGGAAATCTCATAAGTCCTTCGAACCACCCTTAATTCATCGCCTAAGTTCATCCCCGGTTGCACCTTAAATATTGAAGGTCCGCCTATCTTAATAATGTTTGAGAAGAGTATAAAAGCCAAAACTATCAAAGAGAGCCACCGGGGTAATTTACTTAAAATATAAACTATTAACAGAATTACCGGAAACATCATCCCCACACTGATAAAAGTTAGTGTTATTTTTGAAATTAAAAACACTAGGAAATGAGATCCCAAAATAAATAGTAAGAAGGGCAATACTTTCATAAATTATTCAAAAAAACTTTTTCCAGACTAACAAAATAATTCAAAAATCTTTGCGTTAGATCAATCGTTTCAGAATGTTCAGCGAAGAATCCCGTTAGTCCGTGAATTCCCTGGAATCCAAATTTGATCTCTGCCAAAACAAACGTCGCCATAAATATAGTCAAAATTCCTAAAGCTATAAAAAAATTTCTATTTCTGATTTCCGGCTTAAAAAGCAGAAAATATATTAGTGTTACCGGCAACAGATACAGCATAAAAAGCTGCGCCTGAATGGCAATTCCCATTCCCACGGCAATCAATATCCAGTTTTTTTTCCATAGACCCAGCATATAGAGACTAAAAGCTGGAACTACCAAGGTCGGATTGGAGAGCCAGCGGGCGTAATTGACTGCCTCAAAAGAAACCGCAAAAAATAAAACTGATACCCAAGCCCACAGCCTGCTTTTAAACATATCTTTAGCCAATAAATAAAGGGGAACTATCGACAAAAGATTAATAAAAATTACCCCCAATACCGCAAACCGCGGATCATTATTCAAGCCGTATAGAAGGGCCAAAAAATAGTAATAAAGCGGCCCGTGGAAAACACCGGGAATATCCGTCGGCGGCCCCACTAATTTTAAGTCACCTTTTAAAATTTCTTGTGCGGCCAACGCGTCTCTGGCCTGGTCATAACCAAAAGTTAGGGCAAGGCGGGGAAGATATAAAACTCTTAAGACAAAAGCCAACAAAAATAAAAAAGATAGACTAATAATTATTTTCTTCTTATTCATTTAA
>JBBTUQ010000003.1:0-16295 GCA_038063675.1 Patescibacteria group bacterium
TTTACGCCGTTTAATCCGAAGGGCCGCCCGTTTTTCCAAAAGTTTAGATCAGGTCGACGGAATCATAAATATCTACCGTGAGCTGTATCCACAGCTTGTTCAAAAAAAAGAAGAAATCAAAGAAACTCTTCGCACCGAGGAAAAAAAGTTTCGTCAAACCCTGGATCGAGGATTAAAAGAATTTGCCAAAATTTCTCAAAAAGGTTCCATTTCTCCGCAGGAAGCCTTTTATCTTTACGAATCCCTCGGTTTTCCCTACGAGTTAACACAAGAAGAGTCGCAAAACAAAAATATTAAAATCGCCAGCCGTGATGAATTTGATGAAGAAGTCAAAAAGCACCAGGGACAATCCCGAACTGCTTCCGCAGGAACTTTTAAGGGGGGATTAGCTGATCATTCGGAGATTGTCACCAAATATCATACGGCGACGCATTTATTGCACGCAGCTCTTCGAAAAATTCTTGGGGATACAGTTTGTCAGCAAGGATCGAATTTAACTGCCGAAAGACTGCGCTTTGACTTTTCTTATTCCCAAAAATTAACCATCGAAGAAATTAAAAAGGTCGAAGGTTTGGTAAACGAACAAATTAATAGAGGTTTAGTCCAAAAGACAGAAACTATGTCTTTTGACGAAGCCATTAAATCCGGCGCCCTGGCTTTCTTTAAGGAAAAATACCCCGAGAAAGTCACCGTCTATACTTTTGGTGATTTCAGCCGTGAGGTGTGCGGCGGTCCCCACGTAGAAAACACCAAAACCCTCGGCCAATTCGAAATCCTTAAAGAAGAATCCGTCTCTTCCGGCATCCGTCGCCTCTACGCCCGCTTGCATTTTAGATAGAATTTCTGATATAATCCATCTGCATGTTAGTTAGCTCTAAACTCTAACTCACTGGTTAGGATGTAGGGGAACAGCGGAAGCCTCCCTAATCCGGAGGTCTTTTTGATGGTTATGAATTCGTTATATGGTTTTAAAATTAGTCAGTCACAAGCCTTTGATAAGGATGGTTTTCGCGTGCCGGTGACCACGATAAAGATTGACAACACCGTCATCAACAATCACCAAGTCGCTATTGGCTCCAAGAAAAATGTTAAAAAACCGATTTTAGGCATGCTTAAAAATTTGGATATTAAACCCCTCTTTATTAGAAAATTAGAAACTGAAGATCTTGAGCCCGGAAAAAAATTAGAAATTTCCGGGATTTTTAATATTGGTGATAGAATCAAAGTTACCGGCACTTCCAAGGGTAAAGGTTTTGCCGGCGTTGTCAAACGCCACGGTTTTAAGGGCGGGCCCAAAACCCACGGCCAATCCGATCGCCAGCGCCATCCGGGATCCATTGGTCAAACCACCACCCCCGGCCGTGTTTACAAAGGCAAAAGAATGGCTGGCCACATGGGTGTTCAAAAAACCACCGTCAAAAATCTTGAAGTTTTTGAAATTAAACCGGAAGAAAATTTATTATTGATTAAAGGTTTAATCCCCGGGAATGCCGGAGGATTAGTTAAAATTACCAAAATATGAAAATAGTGGCCGATCCCAATTTACCCAAAGAAATTTTTAAAGTGAAGGTCAGGCCGGCGCTTTTGGCTCAATCCGTTCGCGTTTATCTTGCCAACCAAAGACAAGGGACCCAATCTACCAAAACTCGTTCTGAAGTAGCCGGGACAACTAAAAAGGTCTACCGTCAAAAAGGTACTGGTGGAGCCCGTCACGGCGATCGCAAAGCCCCGATTTACGTTGGTGGCGGTATTGCTTTTGGCCCAAAACCTCGTGATTTCTCTCTTAAATTATCTCAAAAAATGCGTCATCTTGCTCTTTTAGGCGCTCTTTCCCTCGCCGCAAAAGACAAAAAACTTCAAGTTGTCTCCGGTCTGGAAAAAGTCTCCGGGAAAACAAAAGATGCCGCCAAATTCCTTAAAGATTTTCCCAATAAAAGCATCCTTATTGTTGTCAACGGTTTTCAAAAAAACACTTTTCAATCATTCCGCAATATCAAAAATCTCACCGTCCTTCCTTACAATCAACTAAACGCCTACGAAGTCCTAAAAGCTAAAACTATTTTCCTGTCTGATGACATAAACTATGAACCAAATACTCATTAAACCCATTATCACCGAAAGATCTTTAAACGATGCCGCCGCCGGTAAGTTTACTTTTGCCGTCGATAAAACGGCCAACAAACCTCAAATCGCCCAAGCGGTTATTACCCAATTTGCTGTTCACGTTGTTTCTGTAAGAACTTCCATTGTCAAAGGAAAAACCAAAAGAGCTGGCAAAAAAAGGTTAATCGTAAAAACCCCGGACTGGAAGAAAGCTACCGTCGCTCTAAAAACCGGCGAAAAAATTGATTTGTTTGAAGTCGGAGGTGCCACCAATGCTTAAAGTACGAAAAGGAACCAGTCCGGCCCGCCGGTTTATGACCGGTCTGGATAATAGTGATCTGACAGTTAAAAGACCGGAAAAAAATCTTATTCACATTCTTCGAAAAGAATCCGGCCGGGATAATCAGGGGCATGTTTCTTCCCGTCATATTGGCGGACGGGAAAAACGTTATTATCGCCTTGTCGATCTTGCCCGGGCAAAACGCGATATTTCCGGCCGTGTTATCAGTGTCGAATATGACCCCAATCGAACTGTAAATCTTGCCCTCATTCAGCATTTGGACGGCTCCAAAAGCTATATTCTTCACCCCGAAGGCCTAAAAATAAATGATACGGTTATGGCCGGGGAAAACGTTGAAATAAAAATCGGCAATGCTCTGCCTCTGGGGAATATTCCTATTGGTCAATTAGTTCACAATGTTGAACTTATTGCCGGCCGCGGTGGAAAAATAGTCCGCAGTGCCGGTTCCTCGGCTACCGTTGTTGCCAAAGAGGGCGATCACGTTACTCTGAAATTACCTTCCGGAGAAACCCGTCTCGTTGATCGGCGCTGTTATGCTACAATTGGCCAGTTGGGGAACATTGATTGGCGGGGAGTCGTCATCGGGTCTGCCGGCCGGAGCCGTCATATGGGCATCCGTCCCACCGTCCGTGGCACCGCCCAAAATCCCAGATCTCATCCCCACGGTGGTGGTGAAGGGCGTTCCGGTGAAGGGATGAAAAGCGCCAAGACTCCTTGGGGTAAAATCGCCCGCGGAGTCAGAACCAGAAATCGAAATAAATATAGTTCCCGTTTTATTTTAGAAAGACGAAGAAGGTAAAATATGGCTAGAAGTTCAAAAAAGGGTCCGTATATAGACCCCAAATTATTATTAAAAGTTCAAAAGGCTAAAGCCGCCGGCGATCGTCTGGCGATTAAGACTTGGTCTCGCGCTTGTCAGATTCCTCCGGAATTTGTGGGGATAACTTTTGCCATTCACAACGGCCGGGTTCATATTCCGGTTTTGATTACCGAAGGTATGGTTGGGCACCGTCTTGGGGAATTTTCCCCTACCCGCACCTTCCATGGTCACGGCAAAATTATTGCTCGGGAATTAACTAAAACCTAAAAAATATGGAAATTACCGCTTTTTCCAAATCAATAAGAATATCACCCAGAAAATTACGGCCCATCACCGAGGCTGTAAAAGGAATGCCCGCCACTCTGGCTTTGGACCGGCTCCAATTTTTAAATAAATTCGGCCGACCAGTAATTGTCAAATTGATAAAATCAGCCATTGCCAACGGCGTTAACAACTTAAAACTCGAAGCCCAAAATCTAAAAATCAAAAACATCATTGTCAACGAAGGCACTCGCATGAAACGTCAAGCTAAAGGTCGAAAGACCACCGCCGGTCGAGGCATAATTCACAAAAGAATGTCCCACATAAAAGTTATTTTAACGACGGATTAATATGGGAAAAAAAGTCAATCCTATTAGTTTTAGAATCGGAAGTTTTTACGACTGGACGTCACATTGGTTCGGTGGTTCTAATAAAATCTACAGCGGACTTTTATACGAGGATGTTAAAATCCGTCGTGCCCTTATGTTAAAACTCCGGCCTGCCGGAATAACCAAAATTGATATTGGCCGGTCTATCAATCAAGTCACTCTCACTGTTTTTGTGGCCCGCCCCGGTATGGTCATCGGCCGCGGTGGTACCGGTCTTGAAGATCTTAAAAAATTTATTGTCACCGATCTTTTGAAACTAAAAGGTGATAGCAAGCAAAAAGTTGAACTTAAAGTCGAAACCGTTAAGGAACCCAATCTTAACGCCCAGTTCGTCGGTCAAAATGTGGCTGACCAGATCATAAAAAGATTACCGGCCAAAAGAATTCTTGCTTCCACGATTGAAAAAGTTATGACGGCCGGAGCTCTCGGTGTTCGTGTTCGCCTCGGCGGTCGGATTAATGGAGCGGAAATTGCCCGCGTCCAGCACTCCCAAGCCGGAGTTTTGCCTCTTTCCACTATGCGCGCCAACATTGATTATGCCTCTGTCCCGGCCCTGACGCGGTCGGGCTATGTAGGGGTTAAAGTTTGGATTCACAAAAAAAATGCCTAATTTAGCGCCAAAAAGAGTTAAATTTAGAAAAATGTTTAAGGGTCAAAGACCCGGTGTGGCCACGCGGGGTAGCCATTTAGACTTTGGTGAATACGGAATATTGTCTCTGGGCCGGGGTTGGGTTACCTCTCGCCAGATTGAGTCTGCCCGCAAAACTCTGACTCATTTTACGGCCAAAGGCGGCCGGGTCTGGATTCGCATTTTTCCGGACAAACCAATTACTAAAAAACCCCTGGAAGTTAAACTTGGCGGCGGTAAAGGTGATGTTTATGAATATGTTTGCGTCACCAAGCCCGGTCGCATCCTTTTTGAAATGGGAGGGTTGCCTCGTGAGCAAGCTAAAGAGGCCATCCGCCGTGCCGGCCATAAATTACCTGTCGCCACCAAATTTATCAGTAAAGAAGATACTGTATGAAAGATAAAACTATTTCCGAGTTAAGAATAGAATTAGCCAAAGCCATTCTGGCGTTGAGCAGCCGCAAAGAGAAAAATACTAATTTGGTTAAGAAAATTCGCCGTCAGATTGCCCAAAATCTAACACCAAATGTCTAAAATTATTAAGGCCACTGTTATTGCCAATAAAATGATCAACACTATCGTGGTCAATATTGACCGCGTGATCAAACACCCCAAATATCACAAGATTTTGAAACGAAGAACCAAACTTTTCGTTCATAACGACCTGGGGGACATCCCTCTTGGCAGTAAAGTGAGCATTCAGGAAACCAAGCCATACAGCAAAAATACTAATTTTAAAGTAATTAAAAAAATATGATTCAGTTAAGAACAGTCTTAACACCAGCAGACAACACAGGAGCTCATAAATTAAGGGTTATCCATTTGTATGGTGGCAGTTACCGCAAATTTTCCTATCTTGGGGATATTGTCAAAGCCGTTGTTGATCGGGCTGATCCAAACGGCATGGTTAAAGACAGCCAAATGGTTTTGTGTGTTGTTGCCCGGGTGACTAAAGAACACGGCCGTCCGGATGGTAGTTATATTCGTTTCGACGACAATGCCGGCGTAATTATTGATAATCTAAAAGACCGGAATCCTATTGGCACCCGCATCTTTGGCCCCGTGGCCCGGGAATTAAAAGACAAAGGATTCAATAAAATTATTTCCATGGCCAGCGAAGTATTGTGAATATGAAAATTAAAAAAGGTGACAAAGTAAAAGTAATAAAAGGTAAAGACCGCAATAAAGAAGGCGAAGTCGCCCGGGTATTTCCTAAAAATGACAAGGTTTTAATTAATGGCCTAAATTTATACAAGCGCCATTTACAACCCCGTGGTGAAGGTCAAAAAGGTGAAATCAAAGAGTTATCCCGTCCTTTCCCGGCATCTAACGTCCAGCTCATTTGCCCAAAATGCAAACTAATTACTCGCGTTGGCTACCAAGTCGATGATGGTAAGAAAGCAAGAATATGCAAAAAATGCCAGCAGATCATCTAGAAAATATCATGGCCGTTCCCAAGCTTGTTAAAATTGTTGTTAATGTTGGTGTCAAAGAAGCTCTGGTCGATAAAAAGGTTTTAGATCACGTCAGTTCCCAGTTGGCCATTATCTGTGGTCAGAAACCGGTTATCAATAAAGCTAAAGTTTCGATTGCCACTTTTAAATTAAGGAAAGGAGAGCCCGTCGGTGTTTCCGTTACTTTACGGGGTCGCAGAATGTCTGACTTTTTTACCAGACTTGTTAGTATTGTCTTGCCCCGGGTTCGGGATTTTCATGGCGTTTCCCCCGACTCTTTTGACATTTCCGGAAATTATTCACTCGGCATTTCCGAACAAATTGTTTTCCCGGAGATTGAATATGATAAAATCGACCGCATCCGTAGCTTGGAGGTTACAATTGTTACCACTGCTAAAGATAAGGCCCGCGGACTTACATTGCTAACGGCACTTGGGATGCCCTTTATAAAAAATGGCTAAAGTTTCTGACATTGTCAAATTTCAAAAAAAACAAAAATATTCCAGCCGCGAGAAAAATCGTTGCCGCCTCTGCGGTCGCAGTCGGAGTTTCATTCGCCGTTTTGGAACCTGTCGTTTATGTTTTCGGGAGCTTGCCCAAAAAGGGGAACTTCCCGGTATTACTAGAGCAACATGGTAACTGATACAATTTCTGACGCTTTAATAAGATTAAAAAACGGGTATATGGCCCGAAAAGCTGACGTCGTCTTACCCAAGACGAAGGTTGTTTTAGCTCTTTTTCAGCTTTTAGCTAAAAATGGTTACTTGGGAAGTGTCGAGATTAAAGACAACAATCTTAAGTTAATTCTTAAATATGATCACAAAACTCCGGTCCTTACCGATTTAAATCGCATTAGTAAGCCCGGTTGCCGGGTCTATGTCAACAAAAATCATTTACATAAAGTCCTGGGCGGGCGGGGAATCGGCGTTATCTCCACTCCTTTTGGTCTTTTAACGGATAAAGAAGCCCGAGACAAAGGGGTTGGTGGAGAGGTATTATGTGAAGTGTGGTAAATATATGTCAAGAATTGGTAAAAAACCAGTAAAAATACCGGAAAGTGTCACCGTTAAAATTGACGGTCAGGTTGTCACGGCCACCGGTCCTAAAGGTGTCCTAACTCAAGAGTTTCGCCCGGAAATTGCTATCAGAGCCGAAGGCAATAATATTTTAGTCGAGCGGGTGGTCGAAACTCCCAAAGGAAAGGCTCTTCACGGCTTGACTCGCACCTTAATTGAAAATATGCTTTTTGGCGTTGATAAGGGATGGAATAAGGGTTTAGAGCTCGCTGGTGTTGGTTATCGAGTCACCGTTGAAGGGACAAATCTTCTCTTAAGCGTTGGTTTTTCCCACCAGGTTAAATTTCCCGCCCCCGAAGGAATTACTTTCGAAGTTAAACAAATGATTATTAATGTTTCCGGAATAAACAAACAACTTGTTGGTGAAACCGCCGCCCAGATTCGAAGAATCAAACCCCCGGAGCCCTATAAAGGCAAAGGTATCCGTTATGTTGGTGAAGTCGTTCGCAAAAAACCCGGTAAAACCGCCAAAGCAATTGGTGCCGCCCCGGCCAAATAAACAGATGAGAGACAACCGTAGAGCCAAAATCAGGAAAACCATAAAAGGCACGAGTGCCAAACCCCGTCTTGTGGTTTTCCGCTCTAACCGCTATTTTTACGCCCAGTTGATCGACGATGTCAAAAGTCACACTCTGGCCGCCGTCAGTAAAGTCACCGACGCTGTCGAAGCGGGCAAAAAACTGGCAGAAATTGCTCTTAAATTAAAAATTTCTCAAGCGGTTTTTGACCGCGCTGGTTATAAATATCATGGCAATATCAAAAAATTAGCCGATGCGGCCAGAGAAGGCGGGTTAAAAATATGAGATTTAATAATTTTTCCAGCGAACCAAAAGAATTTGAAGAAAAAATCGTTCAGGTAAATCGGGTTTCCAAAAAAACTTCCGGTGGTAATTCTTTGGGTTTTAGTGTTTTGGCCGTTGTTGGTGACAAAAAAGGTCGGGTTGGTGTAGGTCTTGGCAAGGGTCCGGATGTTACCGGTTCTGTCAAAAAAGCTGTTTCTTACGCCAAAAAACATCTTATCACCGTTCCTATGAATGGCACTACTATTCCTCATGAGATATTAATCAAAGTTGGAGCGGCTAAAATATTTCTCAAACCGGCTCCTCCCGGTTCTGGTATCATTGCCGGTGGTGCTGTTCGGGCTGTTGTTTCACTAGCCGGAATAAAAGATATTTCCGCCAAGATTCTCGGAACCAACAATCAAGCCAATAACGTTTACGCCACTTTCGAAGCCCTTAAACGTTTTAAACAAATTTGACAAATTAAACCAATATGACTAATTTATCCAATCTTCCCAAAATAGTTTCCAAATCTAAAAAACGTCTTGGTCGTGGTCACGGTTCTGGTAAGGTCAAGACTTCCGGTCGGGGCACCAAGGGTCAAAAAGCCCGGGAAGATATAAAATTAACCTTTGCCGGCTCATCTTTACAGGCTTCGTGGTTAAAAAGATTGCCTCTTCTTCGTGGCAAAGGCAAAAATAAATCTCACCAAAAAAAGCCCTTCATCGTCAATCTCAAATATCTCAATTCCCTCAAACCCCACACCGAAGTCACCGTGAAATCCCTCCAAGAAGCCAATATTATTGCTAAAGACGTAGATAAAATCAAAATCCTTGGTGATGGCGACCTAAAAGTTGCCCTCACCGTCAAACTCCCTTGTTCCAAAAGCGCCAAAGCCAAAATTGAAAAGGCTGGTGGAAAAATAACCTCTTGATTTCTCCATAAAAAACCCGAATAATTAGGTAAGTTCTGGAAAGATTAGGCTAATAGTTTATGAAAATCCCACCTAATTACAAACTCACAAAGGACATTTTAAACCGGATTTCCCTAATTGAAGCCAATCGAGCCATTATTAATTCCCATAATCTTCCCCCCCTTGTTGAAGAAAATATCCGCCGTCGCTCAATGTTTGGCAGTTCTTTATTCTCTGCCCGCATCGAAGGAAACAGACTAACTTTAGCTGATGTTAGTGATATTCGTGATATTTCCAGCAAAGAAAGGCAAAAAGTCGAAGTGGCAAATATACTCCGAGCCATAACCGGGATTTTAGAAAAATTTGAAAATTCAAAAAAAATAACTGCCAAAGATATATTCGGTTGGCATAAAACTGTCACGAACAATTTACCCTATTTAGGAGCCACTGGCCGTTGGCGGATAGGCCATGAAGGTATTTTTGATCGCACCGGAAATGTAATTTATCACGCCCCGCCTCCATTACAAATCCCTTTATTGATAGACAATCTTCTCAGTTTTATAAACAGCCACCAGGAACAAAACGTATTAATCAGGGCGATCTTGGCCCATTTGATTTTTGAGAAAATTCACCCCTTTGTTGATGGGTCGGGTCGAGTCGGCCGCCTTCTTCAACTGGCAGTCTTATCCACCAATGGTTATGCCATGAAAGGTTTTATTTCTGTGGAGGAGATGATTGATAAAAAAAGAACGCTATATTATTCCGCAATTGAAAATGCCAAAGGCTCTGACACTACCGAATTTGTTGAATTAATGCTTGAGTTCCTGGCACAAGCCACAGATGTAGCCAAAGAAAAAGTTTTGGCGGACAACCAAGAAGATATTGATTTGTTGCCTTTAAGACGCCAAGAGATATTGCGGATTATCCGTGATCATCAGATTATTACTATGAATTTTCTCCACCGTCGGTTTCTCCAGATAGACAAGCGCCTGCTAAGTTATGATTTAAAGCAATTGACTGGCTTGGGTTTTATTAAAAAAATCGGCCGCACCCGCGGGGCAATGTATTCAGCAACTTAACACACTTACCTCACGATCGCATAGCAAGTATGTGCATATCACTCGCCATGACATTTTGTGATATCATAAAAGCTGATGGAGAAGCTGTTGGACACTTTTAAAAACGCCTGGAATACGCCGGAGCTACGAAAGAAAATTCTTTTTACCGCCGGAATTTTTTTGGTTTTCCGGCTTTTTGCCCATATTCCCGTCCCCGGTGTTGATCTTATTGCTCTAAAAAACCTCTTTGCTCAAAATCAATTTTTAGGTCTTCTGGATATTTTTTCCGGCGGCACTCTGGCCAATTTTTCCGTTATGGCTTTAGGCCTTAATCCCTATATCAACGCCACGATCATTTTGCAACTTCTTCAAATGGTTTTCCCTAAACTGGAAGAAATGTCCAAAGAGGGTGAATATGGCCGGATGAAAATAAATCAATATTCCCGTATGATTACTGTCCCCTTGGCCGCTCTTCAGGCCCTTGGCACCTACGCCCTTCTTAAAAATCAAAATATTATTACCACTCTTTCCCCTCTGACCTTAATCTCTCTTATCCTCACTCTTACGGCCGGGACCGTATTATTGATGTGGCTTGGCGAACTAATTACCGAATTTGGCATCGGCAACGGAATTTCTATGCTAATTTTCGGCGGTATCGTCGGTCGTTTCCCGGTCATTATTGGTCAAACTTTTTCCGTCGTTTCTTCAGAACAAATTTTCAATATGATCGCTTTCGGAGCAGTGGCCTTGGCGGTTATTGCCGGTATTGTTGCCGTCAATGAAGCCACCAGGCAAATCCCCATTGTTTATGCCAAAAGAATTCGCGGTAACAAACTTTATGGCGGCCAGTCTACCTATCTTCCTCTTCGTGTTAATCAAGCCGGAGTTATCCCTATTATCTTTGCCGTTTCTTTGGTCTTGGTTCCTTCCCTTCTTGGCCAATATTTGGCCCAGGTTCCCAATGGGGCCATCGCCGGTTTTGCCCGGGGCATATCCACCGCTTTTAATCCTCAAGGGGTTATTTATAATCTTGTTTATTTTATTCTCGTCATCGGCTTCACTTATTTTTACACTGCCCTTATTTTTAATCCCCAAAAAATCTCTGAGATGATCCAAAAAAATGGCGGGTTTATCCCCGGCATCAGACCCGGCACGCCGACGATTAACTATCTAAACTATATTCTTACCCGCATTACTCTGGCCGGAGCCGTTTTTCTTGGTTTAGTGGCTATTCTTCCC
This sequence comes from Patescibacteria group bacterium, assembly GCA_038063675.1. GTDB lineage: Bacteria > Patescibacteriota > Microgenomatia > JAMCZE01 > JAMCZE01 > JBBTUQ01. Next base: position 11,022 of record JBBTUQ010000003.1, read on the forward strand.
TCATTTGCTCACGGGATTACTAATGTTGCCACTTTAACTATCGGCGGTACTGGCGTTTTAATCGTCGTTTCCGTCGTCCTGGAAACCGCCCGACAATTTGAAACTATGATGGTCACTCGCAGTTACGATAAATTTACCCAATGGACATAATAATTTACGGTCCTCAAGGGTCAGGAAAATCCACCCAAGCCCAATTATTAGCTGAAAAACTTAAAGTTCCTCATATCCAAACCGGAGAAATATATCGACAAATATCCCAAGAAGACAATGTTCTGGGGAAAAAAGTAAAAAAATTGCTGGATGCTGGCGACCTAATTGATGACGAGACAACTTATACTATTGTCGATCGCTATTTAATAGATGTTAAAAAGGGTTTTATCATTGACGGTTTTCCTCGCACCCTCGTACAAGCCCAAAGAGGACCTTTTTCTGTGGACAAAGTTTTTTATTTGAAGTTGGATGACCAGGAATGTGTTACTCGTCTTTTAGAACGTGGCCGTTACGACGATACCGCTGAAATTATTAACCAACGTCTCAAACTCTATCACCAGCAAACACAACCAATTTTAGATTATTACCGCGAACTGGGAAAATTAGTAGAAATAGATGGCAATGGGACGATTGAAGAAGTTCATAATCTCATTCTTGATGCCTTGAAATGATACCCGTTAAATCTCCAGATGAAATAAAAATCATGCGCGAGGGCGGAAAAATTTTAGCCGGTGTTTTACAGAAAGTCCTTGTTAAAGCCAAACCCGGCGTTACTACTCTGGAATTAGATAAATTTGCCGATGACTTGATCACAAAAGCCGGCGCCAAACCTTCTTTTAAGATGGAAAAATATTCCTCTGCCACCTGCCAGTGTCTTAATGATATCGTTGTCCATGGTCTTCCCACCGGTATTGTCTTAAAAAATGATGACATTTTGGGCGTAGATCTAGGTGTTTTTTATCAGGGTTTTCATACTGATGCCAGCTGGACAATACAAGTTCAAAATTCAAAATTAAAAATTCAAAGTTCTTTTTTAGAAATCGGCGAAAAAGCGCTAGAAGAGGCTATTTCTGTTTGTAGAATTGGCAATCATGTTGGCCATATTTCCCAAAAAATTCAGGAAATTGTTGAGGGTGGGGGATATTCCTGCGTTAAACAACTGGTTGGTCATGGTGTCGGTCGGGAGCTTCATGAAGATCCGGAAATTCCCTGCTATCTTCGCGGTAAGATAGAAAACACCGCCCTTATTAAAGAAGGCATGACTTTCGCCGTCGAAGTTATTTACAATCAAGGTAAATCTCCAATTGTCTATAAAAATGACGACGGCTGGACTATCGTCACCCGCGACGGCCTCCTTTCCGGCCTCTTCGAGCACACCGTGGCCATAACCGCGCAAGGTCCTTGTATTTTGACCTCGACCTTGATATGATTACTGCAAGTTTAATTGATGGATAGCCAGGCTACCGAATTTGTTGGCAAGGTTCTTGAAAATCTTCCCAATACTTTGTTCAGGGTGTCCCTTTCCGACGGGAGAGTTATTCTTTGTCACCTCTCCGGAAAAATGCGCTTACATCATATTCGGATTCTGCCCGGGGACGGGGTCAAGGTCGAAATGACGCCGTATGACAAAGACAAAGGAAGAATCGTTTATAGAGTTAAATAGATGAAAGTTCAAGCCAGCGTTAAACCAAGGTGTAACAAATGTAAAATTGTCCGCCGGAAAGGGCGGATTTATGTCGTTTGTCAAAACCCGCGCCACAAACAGCGGCAGGGATAAAAATGTATGCCTAGAATTGCCGGAATAGATCTAGATCTAAATAAAAGAGCGGATATTGCTCTGACCAAGTTGTATGGTATCGGTCGCGTTAATGTTATTAATATCTTAAAAGAGGCCGGCGTCGAAGCCGCCAAGAGAGTTCGGGATTTAACCGAAGAAGAAGTTAACAAACTTCAAAAAGCTATAGACAAAATTAAAGTTGAAGGCGATCTGCGTCTTGAAGTTCAAAGTAATATTAAATCTTTAAAAGAAATTGGTACTTACCGCGGCTTGCGTCACGCCAGAAATTTGCCCGCCCGCGGTCAAAGAACCCGTTCCAATGCCCGGACTAAACGCGGTAAACGTGTTACTATCGGCGCCATCAAGAAAAAACTAGCTGAAAAAATGGGTCTTCTTTCCAAAGAAGTCCCTGGACAAAAAACCGATGATAAAAAATAACAAAAAAACTAAGGGTCGGGTTTATGTTACCGCCACTTTTAATAATACTTTGGTAACCATCACCGACCTTGAGGGTAACACTCTTGTCTCCGGTTCTTCCGGCAGTTACGGCTTTAAAGGAGCCAGAAAAGCTACTCCCTTTGCCGCCATTACTACCGTCGAAAATGTCGGTCGCAAAGCCGTGGAACTTGGTTTAGAAGATGTTGAGGTTTATATCAAAGGTCCCGGGGCCGGCCGCGATGCTGCCCTCCGCGCCCTAAAAGGTTTAAACTTGGGAATCAGCCTGATAGCTGATGTCACCCCCATTCCCCATAACGGCCCAAGAGCGAAAAAAAAGAGGAGAGTTTAATTTATGGCAAGATATACCGGACCAAAACATCGTTTAGCTCGCCGCGAAGGCAAAAATATAATTGAAAAAGAATCGCAGTCTTTGGCGCGAAGGTTAACCGTTCCCCCGGGAATGCATGGCGTTCGGGGCCGAAGACGAGTTTCCGAATATGGTCTGCAACTTCGCGAAAAACAAATAACCAAAAGGACCTACGGTTTAATGGAAAAGCAGTTTCGCAATTACTACGAGACTGCTAAAAAAATTCGGGGTAAAACCGGTGAAATCCTTCTTCAATTTTTAGAAACTCGTCTTGACAATATTGTTTACCGTTTGGGCTTCGCCAAAAGTCGGACTATGGCTCGCCAAATGGTTTCTCATGGCCACGTTCTCATTGATGGCAAAAAAGTAAATATCCCATCATTCCGTCTCAAACCTGGCCAAATTGTCAGTTTGGACACTAAAATCATGGCTACCCCGGTTGTCACTAACCTTTTAGGGGCAGAAGGTGTTATAATACCCTCTTGGCTTGAAAGAAAGGCCGCTGTCGGTAGATTTCTCAAAGTCCCAACTCGCGACCAGATTCCAACGGAAGTTAACGAACAACTAATCGTCGAGTATTACTCAAAATAATTTTTTATATGACCAGTACTGATCCTGTTTTTAAAGTTAAAATTGATACCGAAAATTCCAATTACGGCAGGTTTATTCTAGAGCCTTTAGAACGGGGTTATGGCCATACCATCGGTAACGCCCTTCGCCGGGTTCTTCTTTCTTCTCTTCCCGGAGCCGCCATTACAACTGTTAAAATCTCCGGAGCCAAACATCAATTTCAAGCCATTCCCGGCCTCAAAGAAGATGTTGTTCAGTTAATTCTTAATCTCAAAAAACTTCGTCTCAAACTTGAAGGAAGTGAAAAAGCTATTATCAAATTAAACGCCACCGGTCCGGGAGCTATTACCGCCGAGTCGATTGATTGTCCTTCAGAAGTTGAAGTCATAAACCGTGACCTTTATCTTGGCACTCTTGCCGATAAAAAATCCCATCTTGAAATCGAAATGACGGTTGAGAAAGGTTATGGTTATTCTCTTGCTGATGAAAGAAAATCCGAAACTGTTGGGATTCTGGCCATTGATGCCGCTTTCAGTCCGGTTGTCCGTGCCAATTATTCTGTAGAAATGGCCCGTGTTGGTCGCATGACAAATCTTGATAAATTGATTATGGAAGTTTGGACTGACGGATCAGTTTCTCCCTCGGCAGCTCTAAAAACCGCCAGCAAAATTCTCGTTTCTTATTTTCTGCAAATATATGAACCAAAAGCTCAGGTTGAAGAAGTCAGTGTCGCCGTTACTCCTACTGTTTCCGAAGATGTCCTGAAAATGCTCATCGAAGAGCTCGACCTTCCCGTCCGCCTGGAAAACACCCTAAAGAAAGGGGGGATCGAAACCGTCGGTCAACTCTTGGGAACTCCCCGAAAGGACCTTTTAAGGGTCAAAAACTTCGGCGGTAAATCGCTCGACATCGTCGAGGAAAAACTGCGGGAGAAAGGGGTTGCTTTCAATGTCTAAGCTTCCCTATAAAGCCATTCTCAATTCTCTCTTCAAACACGGAAAAATTCAAACCACCAAGGCTCGTGCCAAATCGGTTCAGTCTTTGGCCGAGAAACTTATTTCCAAAGCTAAAACTCAAACCGTTTTCGCCCGTCGGGAATTAGAAAAATTTCTTGTCAAAGAAAATGCCGAGAAACTTTTTAGTGACGCTGAAAATGTTTATGCCAAAAGATCCAGCGGTTTTACCAGAATTATTCAACTTAATGATCGCTTTTCTGATACCGCCAAAATAGTCCGGCTAGAGTTAATAAAAGAATGAACGATACCAAAGTTTCTGATATTAAACACGAATCACATACCCTCGATGCCGATGGTCAAATTCTCGGTCGTCTGGCTACCAAAATCGCTAGCCTTTTAGTTGGTAAATCCAAATCCTATTTTGTCCGCCATCTTGATTGCGGTGATTTTGTTATTATAAATAACGCCGCCAAAGTAAAAGTTACTGGTAAAAAGGAAACTGACAAGCTTTATACCCATTATTCCGGTTACCCGGGCGGCCTGAAAACAAAAACTTTAAGGATGATCCGCAAAGAAAAACCCACGGCAATTATTCATCACGCCGTTTCTGGGATGCTGCCGAATAACAAACTAAAAAAATTCTGGATGGAGCGGCTTACTATTAAAGCATAAATATGACCGATAAGAAAAAAACAAATTATATATTTGCCGTGGGGCGAAGAAAAACCGCCACGGCCCGCGTTCGTCTTTATCCTGCAAGTGCTGAAGTTTTGGTCGGAGAGCAAAAACTGGCCAAAGGAGAAATCTATGTCAACAATCAACCCATCGAAAAATATTTTTCTACCGTTCAGGACAAAGCCACTTATACGGAAATTTTTCGCTCTACCAATACCATCGGCCGTTTTATTGCTACTATAAAAGTTGAGGGTTCCGGAATGTCCGGCCAAATGGGAGCTGTTGTTTTAGCCATTTCCCGGGCGCTAGCTCTTTCCGACCCCAAACACAAAGAAATCCTGGCCCGAAAAGGCCTTCTTACTCGTGACCCCCGTGCCAAAGAACGCAAAAAACCCGGCCTCATGGGCGCCCGCAAACAAAAATCCTCCCCCAAGCGTTAATACCTATTGACAAACTATCCCCTAGAAGTTTAAATGCGGATGTATGGATAACCAAAAACT
>JBBTUQ010000004.1:0-2054 GCA_038063675.1 Patescibacteria group bacterium
CAGCGCTACCTTTGAAACTCAGTCCGAATTTTTTCGTAAAGAGTCCACAGTTTTGGAAAATTATGAGCAAAAGTTATTTTGAAGGCAGTGGGGTATGGCAAACTTGGGTTTCCAGCCCAGACGAAGTAAGCAAACAGTTCATTTCTGGGCACCCTAAACTAAAAGGGCAGGGTTATCGGGGTAAACATAGGCAGTGGCAAAGACATATTTTGGCTAAAATAGCGACTGCGATAAATATGCAAAGGAAAGAGCGATCTTGTAGAATAAACTCATAGTTGACTTTCGAATTTAATTTAATGTATAATCCTCGTACCTATTAAGTATAGGGAAAAATTCTAAATGAGCAGATACTTTTTAAATTTATTAACTTGCCGGAGAATTTTTCTCCTGGCAGTAGGTTAAAAAGTCAGCTTCCAATTATTTGGTAGAATTTTTTCCCCGCTTGTATAGGCGGGATTTTTTGATGGGATTTAGGGCCTGAAGTTCAAATGGTTGAACGCCTCGTTTGCAACGAGGAGGTAAGGGGTCCGATTCCCCTCGGGTCCACTTTGTTCTTTGAAAAGTGAATAGAAGGAAAAAGTAAATGCATCTTAATAGTCTTGAAATGTCTACTCATAATGCCATTGGTGGATGCCTTGGCAAATCCTGGCGATGAAGGACGGTTAAACGAGGCCGAAATCAACGGGTTGCTCTCTTATAAGCTTTATCCGTTGGTCTCCGAATGGGGTAACCCTCCCGCCGTTAAGGCGGGATCACGTTGATGAATTCATAATCAACGTTTGAGCCAACCCTCCGAACTGAAACATCTAAGTAGGAGGAGGAAAAGAAAATAATTAATGATTCCCCAAGTAGCGGCGAGCGAAAAGGGAAGAGGCTAAACCCCGTACCAGGCGCAAGCTTCGGTGCAGGGTGTTGTGGGACCTTAATGTGGAATGTCATGAAAATAGAAAAACAGATTGGAAAGTCTGGCCATAGATGGTGATAGCCCCGTATTTGAAATTTGATTGACTCCTAAAGTGTTCCCAAGTACCACGCGACACGTCACCGTGTGGGAATCTGTCCCGTCCGCGGGATAAGCCTAAATACAGGATTTGACCGATAGTGAACTAGTACCGTGAGGGAAAGGTGAAAAGTACCCCGGAAGGGGAGTGAAATAGTAACTGAAACCATTGGCTAACAAACAGGCAGAGCCGCAAGGTAATGCCGTGCCTATTGAAGAATGAACCGGTGAGTCTCCGTCTCATTGCTCAGTCTAAACTACTTCGTAGTGGAGGCAAAGCGAAAGCGAGCTTGAATAAAGCAAAAATATGCAATGGGCGGAGGGCCCGAAGCCCGGTGAGCTAACCTTGAGCAGGTTGAATCCCGCCGAAAGGCGGGAGGAGGACCGAACCCTTCGTTGTTTCAATAACGTGGGATGACTTGAGGTTAGGGGTAATATGCCTATCGAACCGGGGGATAGCTGGTTCTCCCCGAAATATATATTGGTATAGCCTCCCATTACATCTTTGCCAGTAGAGCACTGAATTGTCCCGGCCGCGCAAGCGGTCTGGATAAATCAAACTCCGAATGGCAAAAGTTAGGATGGGGGAGTCAGAAAGCGACGGCTAAGCGCCGTTTTCAAAAGGGAAACAGCCCAGACTTTTGATTAAGGTCCCTAAATCGAAACTAAGTTAAAGGATGTCAGATTTTTAATACACCCAGGAGGTTGGCTCAGAAGCAGCCATCCTTTAAAGAAAGCGTAACAGCTCACTGGAATAAAGATCAGGCGCCGAAAATGATCGGGAATTAAGTTTCGTACCGAAATCGGAGGGGTGCACCGTCTGGTGCGCCCGGTAGGGGAGCGTCCAGCACCGAGTGAAGTAGTGCCGTAAGGCACGATGGACGGTGCTGGAGTGAGAATGCCGGTATGAGTAGCGTAATTTATGGTGAGATCCCAAAAAGCCGCAAACCCAAGGTTTTCCACACAACGTTTATCGGTGTGGAGTTAGTCGGTCCTAAGCGTGATGGTTAAACAGTAGCGCGATGGAGAACTGGTTGATATTCCAGTACAAAAA
>JBBTUQ010000005.1:0-2209 GCA_038063675.1 Patescibacteria group bacterium
AGTAAAGATGATTTTTGCGGCTTTAGTAGCAGGAATTTCTCTTTATATTCCCATGAAACTATTAGACCAATTAGTCTTTGACACAACACGGGTTGTACCACTCATTGCTCTGACCGGAACGGCGACCTTTGCCGGAATGACGGTGTATCTTTTCTTAACCTGGGTTTTGGATATTGAAGAGCTTAAATCTTTTATTGGACTAATTAGACGAATTGGTCAAACCAGACAAATATTTAAAGCTCCCGCCGAGGTTTTGAGCACCGGAGAAACTCATGGTTAATATTAGGAACTTCTGTATTATTGCCCACGTAGACCATGGAAAATCAACCCTGGCGGATCGCTTGCTGGAAATCACGGAAACAATTAAAACTACGGGCCACGCCCAACAACTCTTGGACTCCCACCCAATTTCCCGGGAACGGGGCATTACCATAAAACTGGCGCCGGTGACGATGAATTACCGGGGGTATTGCCTGAATCTGATTGATACGCCGGGGCATGTGGATTTTTCTTATGAAGTCGAGCGGAGTTTGGCAGCTTGTGAAGGAGCGATTCTTTTGGTAGACGCAGCGCAGGGTATCCAGGCCCAAACCTTGTCTCATTTTCAAAAAGCTAAAAAACTGGGATTGAAAATAATTCCGGTGGTAAATAAGATTGACGCCCCTAGTGCCAGAGTTGAGGAAACAATAGACGAATTGGCCCAATTGGTCCAATTAGACAAATTTAGTGTCTTAAAAATTTCTGCAAAAACTGGTGAAGGCGTACAGGAACTTCTGGGGGCAGTTATCGAGCGAGTCCCTAGTCCAAAAAGCAATATTAATGCTCCAACGAGGGCATTAATATTTTCTTCGGTGTTTGATCCGCAACGGGGGACAATTACATACGTTAGGATTGTTGACGGTGAAATAGATAAAACTGATAAATTATTTTTTCTGGCAACTCATTTGCAGGGTGCAACCCTGCAATTAGGTCATTTTACGCCTAAAATGATGCCATCGGAAAAACTTTCCGCTGGAGAAGTTGGTTATATAATTACTAACATCAAGGATCCTTCGCTTGTTAAAATAGGCGATACTATTACCACGAATAGCTTCTCGGCCAACTCACTAATAGGATATAAAGAACCGAAGCCGATGGTTTATGTGAGCCTATTTCCGGTAGACCAGAATGACTATTCCTTACTAGAAGACTCTTTGCGAAAGCTGAGGCTTAATGACAGCGCCATTACTTTTTCCGCGACGGCATCGAAAGCTTTGGGAAGAGGTTTCAGGTGCGGGTTTTTGGGGCACCTGCACGCCGAGGTATCGCAAGAAAGACTGGAACAAGACTACAGACTAAATATTATTGCCACCATGCCAACGGTGGAATATAGAAATAATGAGGAGCCATGGGTGAAAGCAATGATACTTGCGCCGAGTCAGTATCTGGGGGCAATAATAGGCCTGTGTGAGAACAGGCGAGGAATTTTAAAAGATCAAATCTATCACGGAGAACACGTGACAATGACTTATGAACTACCGCTTTCGGAAATTATTACCGATTTTTTCGACCAGCTAAAATCCAACACCGCCGGATATGGCAGTATTGATTATGAGATTTTGGAATACCGGCCATTTGAAGCAGTAAATTTGGAAATACTAATAAACCACGAAGCGGTGGATGCCTTCTCACAGATTATGGAAAAAGGCCGAGGTTTACAATATGGGAAATTCTTAGTAGAAAGACTGAAAGAAATACTCCCCCGGCAACAAATTCCGGTAGCTGTACAAGCCAGTATTGCCGGCCAAATTATCGCCAGAGCCGACGTTCCGGCTTTTCGCAAGGACGTCATTGCCAAGCTTTATGGTGGGGACAGATCAAGAAAAGATAAACTGCTGGAGGCGCAGAAGAAAGGGAAGAAAAAAATGAAGCGAATCGGGAAAGTGGAAATTCCCGGTGATACGTTCCTACGGATTTTTAAAACATAGTTTTTGTGTTATTCTAAGTCTAAATGAAAAAACTCCCTGCGGAACCGTTTCGATTGAAATTAAGAGACAAATTTACCAACTGCTTATCGAAAATAGAAAACAAGTGGTTGTGATTTATGCTTATGGCCATTTGGGACGAGAGGTCTGGGAAATGAAAAAAGGAATTTTTAAGGCGGCCTTGGTAAAATTTGGCGTCGATTTGGCCAAAAAATGACCCCCAACCGTAGGTCAGGGGCATAATT
>JBBTUQ010000006.1:0-3198 GCA_038063675.1 Patescibacteria group bacterium
CCCAGATATTGCGGATGGCGTAAATAGGCGTAGAGGCCGGAAGTGGCAAGAACATTTTTCTTGGCCGCTTCATAAAGGACTTTCCAGGCATGGCTGATGAGAACTATTCCGCCAATAATAAGAATATAGCTGATGATATGGAGAAAACTAAAATGCGGGTCACCGTTTTGTCCCAAAAGAGTATTTAAAAGATGGCCATTATTGTGAGAAAAATCAAAGCGGCTGCCAAAATAAGAGGTCAGGAGAAATATGGTCAGGGGAAAACCATACATTTCCGCGAACAAAGCCGCCAGAAAAGCCATAATTGCTCCGAAAGAACGCCAGTCGGTTTTAGTTCGGGGCTTAAAAGCCTCTTTAATAAAATAACCAAAGAGCAGAATGTTAAGTACTACCAACCACCATTGGCCATAGTCATAGGTCATAATGTCTCCACTTCGTTGGCCAGCTCTTTGTTGCGGATGGCCATTTCCGTGTCGTCGTGGACGAAGCGGACAACCCCCTTTTTGTCAATGACTATATATGAATGGCCCGGGAATTGTCCCCGGTGCATCGACGAAGGGAGAGTCAGAACCCCATAAAGCGTCGATATTTTTTTATCAGTGTCCAAAAGTACCGTGGCCGCGGCCAGATCCGGCATTTTCCCCACTGCCTCCTGCCAGTCTTTTTTGGGATCGACAGTGATATTTAAAACAATGATATTTTTATCTTTAAACTGGAGATCTTTCCCAAAAGCCGCTACCTGATTCCAACAAGACGGATAACACATCAGTCCTTCATTAAAAAAGAGAATAACATTTTTGCCCTTGAGAAAACTTAAAGTGAATTTTTCTCCGGAATAACTTTCCAAGGTGAAATCGGGAGCGGTTTTGCCGACCAGATTATTGAATATTTTTGAGTCGGCCGGCTGGCTGCTACCATGCATCGAATCTCCCCCTGAAGATTGCTGGACCGCAGGCGGACTGCCCTTTTGGCCAATAATAACTATCAGAGCCACCAATATCCCTGTTCCAATTATTGTGAATATCCAGTCTTTAAGATTCATGTTTTATTTGTAAAATTGCTTTTCTGATAATAAATAATGCCAGAAAGACGAAGACTCCCGCCCAAACATATTCCGGCAGGAGTGAAGTGTATTGGGCAATTATTTTAGTCAGCTGCGCCAGAAAAAGATTTAGAGTTAACTGATAGGAGGCGTGAGTTGACAGTTGATTTGTCTGGGCGAGAAAAAGAATGAGAATCCCCAATCCCAAAAACATCAATCCCGAAATTAAATTACTGATTGTAACGCCATAAAACGGGCGGCGTAGGGCCATCAACTTTTTTGTAAAGTCTACGCGATCAAGAAAGGTGGCGATGATAAATAGGGGCGCGACCATTCCGAGAACGTAGGCCAGAGTATAAATGCCTCCCAAGAAAACCGATCCCGGAAGGGCAGAAAGGGCAACGACACCAGCCAAAACCGGGGCGCAGCAGGTGGTAGCAATTCCGGAAAAAATTCCCAAAACAAAAACCGAACCCAAGCCGTAAGTTTTGAGGGTTGGATGGACGGGAGACGGAAATGATAGATGGCGGCCGGTCACTAACATCAGTCCCAGGAAAATAAGAAAAACCGCTCCCATGAAATAAATCGTGTTATGGTTCTGACTAATAAACCGGGTGAGAAAAGCGGCGCCAAAACCAATGGGTAAAAAAATTACCAGGAGTCCCAGAAAATAAACAAAGGTCATGAGATAAATAGTAGATTTCTGTTTAAAAATCGAAGCAAAATAGGTCGGGAGAAGAACGGTGATGCAACAAGGGGCAAACAAAGCCGCCACCCCGGCAAAAAACGAGGCAATAAACGAAGCGCTAAACAACAAATCCATCCCCCAAATTGTACGGGTTTAAAGATTAAGGTTTTATGAAGGAGGGCCATTAAAAGAAAAGCTCATGCTTTTCTTTCCGGCCCTCTCGGGCTGGAGTGCAGCACATAAGTACTGCACTTTATAGCCCGAACAGAATACAATTAATAAATGCATTATGTTTATATTCTCCAGTCTCTCAAAAAAACTAATTGGCTTTACAAAGGAAGTACATCTGATTTAAAAAGAAGATTTGCCGAACACAATTCTGGCAAGAATTTTTCTACTGCCCCACATACACCATTTAGATTAATTTATTACGAAGCTTATCTTCTTAAATCTGATGCTGAGGTGAGAGAGAAATATTTGAAAACAAGTATGGGCATGCGGGTTATTAAAAAACAACTAGCGAGTTACCTCGAAATAGGGTCGGAGTGAACGAAGTTCACTTAATGACTCCACTTATTTCTTTCACTCCCCGCGAGATGACAGTCAGACATGGTAGCGACGCAGTTTTTCTTGCTTCACGAGGAGATAGTCAAAGGAAGAATTATTGTAAAAGTCGTTCCATGGCCGAGTTTAGAAGTAACTTTAATTTCCCCGTGATGAGACGTGATGGCCGCTTGGGCAATGGCCAGTCCCAGGCCGGAGCCAAAAGTTTTGCCCGTCTTTCCACCGCGGTAAAATCTTTCAAAAATATGGGGCAAATCTTCTTTAGCAATTCCGGAGCCGGTATCAGAAATTTCTATTAATACTTGACTATTTTTCTTTTTTAAAGAAAGAGTAATTGTCCCCTTCTCCGGAGTATATTTAATGGCATTATCAAGGATATTGAGCAAAGCGCGGTTGATTTTATCTTTTTTCCCCGAAACGAAAATATCATCTGCAATCACGCCGTTTATTTTTATTTTTTTGGCTATGGCTATTTTGGTGATCATGTCCCGCAGTTCCGTTACCTCCGCGGAAAGATTGAAGATTTCACCGGTGATTGTGGCGTTGTCCGCCCCCAACCAGGCCAAATCCAAAATGTTTTTCAATGTTACAGACAATCGGTGAATATCCACAAGAGATTCTTTAAAAGCTTTTTCGTATTCTTCGTTATTTCTTTTTTTGGACAGAATGATTTCTGCCCCGCTTTGTAAAGTCGCCAGCGGGGTTTTTAGTTCATGAGCCACGTCCCCAATAAACTGCCGCTCCCTTTTAAAAGCCTGGTCCAGCCGGTTCAGCAAATTATTAGAAGTTTGGGCCAATTCCTCCAGTTCGTCTCTGGTTCGCGGATTTTCGATTCGCTCATCCAGATTTTCCGAACTGATTCTCTTGAGCTTTGTGGACATATCATTTATCGGCGCTAAGGCGC
>JBBTUQ010000007.1:0-2749 GCA_038063675.1 Patescibacteria group bacterium
CTCATTATTGACATTGACCCCTCTATTTCTTTTAAAAAAGTTTCCACCGATTCCGGCCTGATCAAAGCAAAATATTCTGATATTACCGTCGATACTTATTTTTCCGTCATCGGCTACTACGACCCCGCTGACACCTCCCCCACCCCACCCCTGATCGCCCTAAAAATTTTAATTTTTTAAAACGTGCTATTATTAAACCTATAAATCAAACTAATAAACTCATCGAGCCCCGTACTCTTCCCGGTTTTCGGGATTTTCTTCCCGTGGAAGCCAAAAAGCGCCAGTGGCTCAAACGAAAACTCGAAGAAATTTGCGAGTCCTGGGGCTATGATCCCATGGAAACACCCACCCTGGAATTTCTGGAAATTTTCACCGGTCAAATTGGTGACGACGAAAAATTATTTTTTAAATTTACCGACCCGGGTGGACGTGAAGTGGCGTTAAGATATGATCAAACGGTACCATCAGTACGTGTAATCGCAGCAAATCAAAATAATTTAGTTAAACCATTCAAGCGTTATCAAATCCAACCCGCTTTCCGGGCCGAAAAACCCCAAAAAGGCCGTTACCGCGAATTCGTTCAGTGTGACGCCGATATTTTCGGCGATCCCTCCCCTTATGCCGACGCCGAAACCATCGCTCTTTCTCTGGACATTTATCGCCGTCTCGGATTCAAACAGGCCAAAGTTTTAATTAACGACCGGAGTTTAATGGCGGGTTTCCCTTATGACGCCATCGTTTCCGTCGACAAAATCAAAAAAATCGGCGAAGAAGGTGTCCTCGAAGAAATGCAAAAGAAGGGCCTGTTTCTTACTGACGCACGTGCGTTCATAAGAAACATTAAAGAACTTAAGCCCAACGAAACAATCTCCATCATCCTTGACTATTTAGATAAATGTGGCTTTGACAAATCCTGGTACGCCTTTGACCCCACCATCGCCAGATCATTTGCCTACTCTCAGGGACCAATCTGGGAAGTGGAAATTCCCGGATTTACAGCCGGGTCAGTTTTGGGCGGGGAAAGATATGACGGATTATTTAAGTCGCTATTTGGCATAGAAATGTCCGGCACGGGCTTTGGTTTAGGTTTTGATCGGACACTCGAAGCCGCGGAACAGTTCGGACTCGTCCCCCAAATTAAAACCTCGTCGCAAGTTCTGGTTACAATTTTTTCGCCAAACCTCCTTGACAAATCGCTGGAAACAACTGTCTCTCTCCGCCAGAAAAAAATTAACACGGAAATTTATCTTGACCCTAATGCTAAACTCGACAAGCAACTCAAATACGCCGATCAAAAAGACATCCCGTTTGCCGTCATCATCGGCCCCGACGAAGCCACCAAAAACCTCGTCACTCTAAAAAACCTCCTGACAAAATCCCAAATAACTGCTACTCTTGATGAGTGCATAAAATCAATTACCCCATCCTCGCCCTAATCATTGCCAACATTATCTGGGGCGCTACCAGCCCAATTATAAAATTTTCTTTAGAAAATATTCCCCCAATCTCTCTCGCCTTTCTTAGGTTTTTACTAGCATCAATTATTCTCTACCCGTTCGTTCATAAAAATATTAATTACTCGGACTTAAAAAATAAATGGCTATGGATGTTTTCTCTAAGTGGGATAACCCTAAATATTATCTTTTTCTTTTACGCCCTACAGCGGACCGCATCAATCAACGCCCCCATTATTGGCTCGATGGGTCCAATTATGGTTCTGGTTGGATCAGTGATATTTTTGCGGGAACGCATCAAAAAATCGGCCATTATTGGGACGGGGGTCTCTCTGGCGGGGATACTTTTGATTATCTTTCAGCCCTTGCTGGGAAAAGGCATGGACGGAGAAATAACCGGCAATCTTTTGTTGATTGTGGCCACTCTGGGAGCGGTAATCAGCACTGTTGTGGGCAGAAAATTTTTAACCCCGCAAAATGCGGCCGGGATGACGTTCTGGGCATGTTTTATAGGCACTTTTACTTTCTTACCATTTATGCTTTTAGAATACGGTAACAATCCCGGTTGGATGGCAAATTTGGATTACCGGGGGGTCACCGGAATAATTTTTGGCGGAGTTTTTTCCAGTCTTATTGCTTACACTATTTACGACTGGGCCTTGGCAAAATTGCCGGCCTATCGCACCGGTGTTTTTACGTATATTGATCCGGTGATAGCCATAATCATTGCCATTCCTCTACTGGGAGAAAAAATTACTCTGCCGTTTATTCTTGGCAGCATTTTAGTTTTTCTGGGAATTCTTATTGCTGAAAAGCGCCTCCACTATCATCCATTGCACAAGCTCCTCTCGAATGGTAAAATCAGCCTATGAAAGCCGGAATTCATCCCCAATACTATCCCCAAGCGCAGGTAACGTGTGCCTGTGGGAATATTTTTACCGTCGGTTCCACCAAGCAAACTATCCATATTGAGCTCTGTTCCAAGTGCCACCCATTCTATACCGGTGTCCAAAAATTCGTTGACCGGGTCGGAAAGATCGAAAGATTCCAGGCTAAACAAACCGCCGCCACTGCCAAACAGGCGATTATCAAAGCCAAAAAAATCGAAAAAGCCAAGGAGGACCACGCCCCAAGAACTCTTCGCGAAATGTTGTTGACCACCAAACAATAGATGGACTATCTTGAAATTCTTGATCAAAAAATTACTCAGGCAAAAAAACTCCTTGATAATCCGGAGATGGTCAATCTTGCCACTGAAGAAATAAAAAAGCTCGAAGAGGAAAAATCCATCCTCT
>JBBTUQ010000008.1:0-8799 GCA_038063675.1 Patescibacteria group bacterium
ATTGACAAACTATCCCCTAGAAGTTTAAATGCGGATGTATGGATAACCAAAAACTTGCCGCGGTAAAACTGGCGATGGAACAAATAGAAAAACAATACGGCAAAGGATCCATTATGAAAATGGGTGAAGCCTCTTCCAAGATGGCTATAGATGTAATTCCCACCGGTATTCTTCCTTTAGATTTAGCTCTTGGTGTCGGTGGTCTTCCCCGCGGCCGCATTATAGAAATCTATGGTCCCGAAGCTTCAGGAAAAACTTCTATTATGCTTTCCGTCATTGCCCAAGCCCAGAAAAATGGCGGCGTGGCCGCCTTTATCGATGCCGAACACGCTCTTGATCCTCAATGGGCCGAAAAACTTGGTGTTAATTTAAACGACTTGCTTATCTCTCAACCCGATACCGGCGAACAGGCCCTGGAGATTGCCGAGACTCTAATTCGTTCCGGCGGTATTGACATCGTGGTCATTGATTCCGTTGCCGCCCTTGTTCCCAAAGCTGAAATCGAAGGAGAAATGGGGGATGCCATGATGGGATTGCAAGCTAGACTTATGTCTCAAGCTCTTCGCAAATTAACCGGCGTTATTAGTAAATCAAAAACTATTTGTCTTTTTACTAACCAGCTTCGCCAAAAAATCGGCGTCATGTTTGGTAACCCCGAAACCACCACCGGGGGGCTGGCTCTAAAATTTTATTCCTCCATCCGTATGGATATTCGCAAAATCGAACAACTAAAAGATGGAGATGTGGTCATCGGCAGTCGTCATAGAGTAAAAGTGGTGAAAAATAAAGTTGCCCCGCCATTTAGAGTTGCCGAGTTTAATATTTACAGTGCCACCGGTCTCTCCTATGAAGATGGTTTAATTGATGTGGGTGTGGAATTTGATGTCATTTCCAAATCCGGCGCCTTCTTAAAATATAAAGATACCATGCTTGGCCAAGGCCGCGAAGCCGCCAGAATTTTTCTTGCGGAAAACAAAAAAGTTGCCAAACTTATCGAAGAAGAAATTCTAAAAAAAGTTAAATCCGGTCTCCCCGCCGAAAAAGTCGTCATTGGTGAAGAAGAAAAAGAAGAGTAGATGCAATGCAATACGTCTCAAGAGGGGGAACGAAATTAGAACATGCTCTAAAAACTTTTGGCCTTAATGTCTCTGGTTTAATCGTATTAGATGTTGGCAGTTCCACAGGGGGTTTTGTCGATTGTCTTTTGCAACATGGTGCCAAAAAAGTTTACGCCCTCGACACTTGCTACGGCGAACTGGCCTGGAAATTAAGAAAAGATCCTCGCGTTGTGGTTATGGAACGACAAAACGTTTTGTTTTTAGATCATTTACCGGAATCCGTCGATTTAATAACCATCGACGTCACTTTTACTCCTCTTATAAAAATTTTGCCTGTCGTAACCAATTTCCTTAAACCAGGAGGTAAAATTATTGCACTTTTAAAACCGCAGTATGAAAACTCCCAAACCGCTCTAAAAAATAAAGGCATCGTTCCGCCAGAATCAGCCGAAAAAATTCTTGGCCAAACAATTTCCCAGATAAAAGAGCTAGGGTTTAATATCCTGGGTCAGACCACTTCCCCCATTCTCGGTGGAGGCGGGAATAAAGAATATCTAGTCTATTTAACCCAACCTCATGAGAATAACTAAACTAGAATACCAAAAAAAAGATAAAAACAGAGTTAATGTATATGTTGACGGAGAGTTTGTAGTCGGTGTTGATGTCAACGATGTTCTCAAATTAAATCTGTATAAAGACAAAGAATTAAGTCAAGAGGATACCAAAAATTTAGTCGATCAAAGTAAATTCGGGAAACTATTTAATTTCGCCTTAAACTTTTTGAGCTTTCGACCCAGATCAGAATGGGAAATAAGAATGCGCTTAAAACGTAAATTCGGAAAAGATTCCGGAGCCGTCCAGAATGACGTTGTTAATAAATTAAAACAAATTAACCAAATCGACGACGAAGTTTTTGCTAAATGGTTTGTTGAACAAAGAAATACTTTTCGACCTAAAGGAAAACGGGCCATCGCCATGGAACTCCGACGATTTGGGGTCAAAATAAAGGTCGAAAATGATATTAGTGAGACAGAACTGGCCAAAAGGGCCTTAAAAAAATATCACGGAGAAAAAGTTCGGGAAAAAATCGCCCGTTTTCTGGCCAGCCGTGGTTTCAATTGGGACACGATCGAATCGGTAGTTGCAAGACTGCAAAAAAGGGAGTAAAATAAAAGAGTAAGTTAGAAGATATGGCAAAAATCCAAGAACTTATCGCAAAAATTCTTGCCTCTCTCAAAAAACTTCTGGGATAAACCCGGGTTTTTTTGGTGTCTTCAAAGCTTCCATAAATAAATGCCTATTTTTAAAAAACGTCTCGGAGAGCTGGAAGAACAAGCTAAGAAAGAATTTTTATCCCTCGTTGAAGAAAAGGCCAGGGGAGAAGCCGCCAGACTTGCCAAATCAATTATTGATCAGGCAAAAGAAGAAGCCGATTATAAAGCTAAAGAAATTTTGGTGGCGGAAATGATTCATGGAGCGACAAACTACACTGCCGAATTTACCATCTCCGAAGTAAAACTCCCCAGCGAAGAGGTCAAGGGCAGGATTATTGGCAAAGAAGGCAAAAACATTCGTTCTTTTGAACAAGCCACCGGGGTTGACGTGGAACTTGGTGACGAAAACACTGTCCGTTTAAGTTCTTTCGATGGTATAAGAAGAGAAATTGCCCGGGTGGCTCTTCAAAGATTGATTGCCGACGGCCGCATCCAACCGGCCAGAATTGAAGAAATTGTAACTCAAACCAAAAAAGACATTGAAAAAATTATGCACGAAGAGGGAATCAAACTTGCCCACGAAGTTGGTGTTTACAATCTCCCTTTCGAATTAATCGACCTCCTTGGGAGGTTCAAATATCGTTTCTCCTACGGCCAAAATATGATCGCCCATACCCTGGAAGAGACAAAAATCGGCATTGCTATTGCCTCCGAAGTTAAAGCCGATGTCAATATTGTCCGTCTTGGTTGTCTTTTGCATGATATTGGTAAGGTTATTGACAAGGTTGAAGGCTCTCACGTGACTTTGGGGGCAGAACTTCTTAAAAAATTAGGCCTTCCCGAAAAAGTTGTAGCCTGTGTTGAAGAACACCATGAAGATAAGCCCTTCAGTTCTATTGAGTCCATGATTGTTTACATTTCCGATTCCATTTCCGGTTCCCGCCCCGGAGCCAGATACGAAGATTTTGACAAATATGTCCAGCGGCTTTCCAAACTTGAAGACATTTGTAAAAGCTTTGCCGGTGTCACCGATGCCTGGGTTTTCCAGGCCGGTCGTGATGTCCGCGTTTTAGTTGCTCCGGATAAAGTTTCCGATTCGGGTGCCGAGGTTCTGGCTATGGATATTAAAAATAAAATTCAGGATGAAATCAAAGACTTCCCTGGTCAAATAAAGATTACCGTTATTCGCGAACTTCGGGTCTTCGCAACAACCAATTAAATCTGTCGCTTCCCCTCTTGACAAAATCTAATTAAGTTGTTAATTTGATTATTATAACAGTCCAAACAAAATTGGTTGTTAGTATCGTCTGAGGGGAGGTGAAATAAATGACAAAACAAGATTTGATTGATCTGGTCGCTAAAAAAGCTTCTTTAACCAATAAGGCCGCCCGCGAATCCGTTCAGGCCATGCTTGACGCCATTCGTGATGCTTTAAAAAGAGGCGAAAAAGTGGTCGTCACCGGATTTGGAACTTTTTCTGTTCGGGCACGAGCCGCCAGAAAAGGCCGCAATCCTCAAACCGGTGCCGAAATTAATATTCCGGCCCGCAAGACCCCGGGTTTTACCGCTGGTAAAGCTCTGAAAAAAGCCATCAGATAATTTATTTATCTGGTATCATAAGCAGTCCCGATTCCTTCGGGATTGCTGTGTGTCACTGCGAGCGTAGCGAAATAATCTATTTTCCTCGTCATTATCGCTCCAATCGTCACACTGTAAGTAAAGACTTGACAAGTAAAGAAACTTGATGTACGCTTAACGTACATATGCCAAGCGTCATGCCTATCACTGATTTTAGGAAAAGCCTTTTTGATGTGGCTGACTGGATATTAAAAACCAACCAGCCGGTTGATGTGCAAAGAAAGGGGCAAACGATTTTCAGGGTAATGCCGGTTTCTGAAGAAACTCCGGCGCAAAAAGCGGAATATCTATTAAAGTATGTTCTTCCTGGTCTTAGTGGTATTTGGAAAGACGTTCCGCAGTCCGAGTTTGATAAAATAAATAGAAGATTAAGAGGTAAGAGGGTTTTAAGCTATATGAAAAAGATTAGAAAACCATGGGCCAAGTAGTTGTTGATACGGATATTGTCATTGATTATTTTCGAACTGGTTCTGGCCTGTTTATTAAACTCTATCAAAAACAACTTGCGGGAGAAATTGAGATTCTTCTTTCTGTAGTTACCGTTTTCGAAATTTTTTCCGGTAAGTCTTCGAAAGAAGATACAGATAAAATAACTAAATTTTTAAATATTATCAAAATTATCCCTTTTAGTTTAGGAATGTCTAAACTCGCCGGTGAGTTGCACAGAGACAGTCCGTTTCCGTACGGACCCCTCGACCTTTTTATAGCTGTGACCACTGTAGCTATTGGCGGGAGTCTTGCCACCAAGAATAAAAGACATTTTTCAATAGTCCCCGGCATTAAATTTTTCCAAATTTAATCTTTTACCACAAATCTCCACAATTTCTTGGCCCAAACGCCAGCGTAGGCCACGCCGATACGGGGAGTGGCGATAGATTTTGGTTTCTGGCCAGACCCGGCAATAAAAAAATCCCCGCAAGTTATATCCATTCCATCAAAAGATTTATTTATTTTCAAAAATTTAGTCAATCTTCCCGGCCCATTAATTTTATCCACTCCTCTTATTAACACCGCTGCTGGATAGTTATTTTTTTCTGTGACAATGTTTAACATGTAATGTATTCCGTAAGTTAGATACACGTATAAATGGCCCGGTCTTCCCCACAAATGTTCACATGATG
The DNA here is from genome assembly GCA_038063675.1 of Patescibacteria group bacterium. Taxonomy (GTDB): domain Bacteria; phylum Patescibacteriota; class Microgenomatia; order JAMCZE01; family JAMCZE01; genus JBBTUQ01. The sequence continues at coordinate 5,032 of JBBTUQ010000008.1, forward strand.
CCCGTTTTCTCCATGAGGCATGACAAGCTTTATCTTTCATCCCGCAATACGCTTCCGTTTCGGTAATAATCCAGGCCTTATTTTTGTAAACCAAATATTTTCCCAATAATTCTTTTGCCACTTTAACGGTTTTCCTTGCATAAAATTCTCGCGGCAGTGGCCTAAGCTTCTCTAAATCCACACCGCATTATAAACCTACTTTTCCACCAGTTCTTGATATATACTAAAACCATGGCTGTAATTTCCGTTTCTCACCTTTCCAAATATTACAAAGTTCATCAAAAAGAACCGGGGCTGGCGGGATCGATCAAAAGTCTTTTTTCTCGCAAATATTACGACGTCAAGGCCGTCGATAATATTTCTTTTGAAATTGAAGAAGGGGAGTTGGTGGGATTTATTGGCCCCAATGGTGCCGGGAAAACCACCACTCTTAAAACCCTTTCCGGTCTTCTTTATCCCACTAAAGGCGAAGCCTCCGTTCTTGGTTACATTCCCTGGAAACGCCAGCCCCAATTTCAAAAACAATTTGCCTTGGTTATGGGCCAAAAAAACCAGCTTTGGTGGGACTTGCCCGCCATCGAAAGTTTTATCTTAAACAAAGAAATTTACGAAGTTCCTGATGCTCAATATAAAGAAACCCTGAATGAACTTTCCGAGCTTCTGGAAGTAAAAGACCTTCTAAAAATCCAAGTCCGCAAACTTTCTCTTGGGGAACGCATGAAAATGGAGCTTATTGCCGCCTTAATTCACTCTCCAAAAGTTTTGTTTCTAGACGAACCCACCATTGGTCTTGACGTGGTGGCTCAAAAAAAGATGCGTGACTTCATCAAAATCTATAACCAAAAATATAAAGCTACAATTATTCTCACTAGCCACTATATGGATGACGTCAAAGAGCTCTGCAAACGGGTTGTAATTATTGACAAAGGCAAAATTGTTTTTGACGGGCTGTTAGAAGAGATTGTCAAAAAATATGCCGACCATAAAAATCTTTCCGTGGTTTTTGAAAAAGAATTAAATCGCAAACAATTGGAACACCTTGAAACTCTAGGCGGCATTAAAGAGTTCAGCTATCCCAAACTAATTCTTCAAGTACCCCGCGAAAATTCTAATAAAGTCGCCGCCAAACTTCTCCAAAGTTATCCCGTTGCCGATCTAAATATCGAAGAATCTCAGATCGAAGACATCATCCGCGAAGTCTTCACGGGCAAAAATGTGGCATAATATAAACGTGCACAAATACTTCACAGTTTTTATAGTTTCACTTCAAAACGAGTTTATCTACAGGTTTAATTTCATTTTATGGCGGGTGAGAAACATACTCAGGTTTTTGATGACCTATTTTTTGTGGAGTGGAATTTTCATCGCGAATACATCAGTGTTTGGTTACAGTCAAAACCAAATGCTTACTTATGTTTTTATGGTTCTAATTGTTCAGACAATGGTTTTATCAGCACCTTCTTCAGACAATATCGGGGGAGAAATTGGAAATGGTGATTTAAGCAATTATTTGGTCAAACCAGTGAGTTACCTAAAATATTGGTTTACTCGTGATGTTGCTAGTAAAACTCTCAATTTTATTTTCGCAGTTTTCGAAATAATTCTTCTATGGTTTCTCTTCCGGCCCGTCATAATTTTCCCAACAAATTTTGCCGTTATTCTAGGATTTCTTGTTAGCTTACTTTTGGCAACGGTAATATACTATCTGCTCAGTGCGTGTGCCCGATTTGTTTCTTTTTGGGCTCCTGAAAACACGTGGGGTTTGGCTTTCCTCGTACTTGTGATGATAGAAATTCTTGCTGGGGGGATTTTTCCCCTAAATATTTTACCGGCATCGATTTATCAATTACTCCAGCTCACACCATTCCCTTATTTAGTATTTTTCCCCATCAGTATTTTCTCCGGAAAAATTATAGGACTGGAAATAATCAAAGTTTTACTTCAGTCAGCAGTCTATGTTGCAATAATGGTTTGGTTTACAAAATTTCTTTGGAAGAAAGGAATGATGGTTTATCAGTCCAGTGGCAAATAAACATATGAAAGAAATAAAAGTTTGGCTTAGATATACTAATAATTCTTTTCAACAAGTCCTAGCAAGCCGGACTTCAATGATTTTCTTAATGACAGGAAAAATAATTCGAGTTCTACTTTTTCTAGGATTTTTATTTTTTCTTTTTAAAGGAGCAGGTGGTCTTGGGGGTTATACAAAAAACCAGATAATATTTTTCTATTTATCTTTTAATTTAATTGACACATTAGCCCAGTTATTTTTTAGAGAGGTGTATCGCTTCCGGCCATTAATTGTTTCGGGTAATTTTGATTTTGTTCTACTTAAGCCGGTAAATCCATTAATCAGAGTTTTATTGGGCGGGGCAGACGTTATGGATCTTATGATGCTATTTCTCCTAACTATTGCAGTTTTATTTTTTACTTTGGGTAATTTTTCTATAACACCACTTAACCTACTTATTTTTATTCTTTTATTATTTAATGGTTTTTTAGTAGCCGCCGCCTTTCATATTTTTGTTTTGGGAATTGGGATAATCACCACCAGCGTTGATCATCTTATTATAATTTATCGTGATATGACGTCAATGCTTCGAATCCCCGTCGATTTATATGTCGAACCAATAAGATTTATATTGACCTTTCTTTTACCTCTGGGTATTATGATAACCTTCCCGTCAAAGGCTCTCTTGGGAATTCTATCTGCAAACTTAATAATTGTTTCTTTAGTTTTCGGAATAACTAGTTTATTTCTATCGCTGAAATTCTGGTCCTTTGCCCTCAAAAAATACTCCAGCGCGAGTAGTTAAAAAATTATAAATCGGAATAAACATTTCCTCGATAACCGATTTTTCTGATGACAATTATCTTTTCGCGCTGATCAATTTCAAAAATCACTCGAATTTTTCCAACACGCAACCGATAAAAATTTTCAAGATCTCTCATTTTTTTGATATCCAAATTTGTCAGGAAAGGGAAACTATTTAGAGTTTTTATTTTTTCAAAAACTCTTTCCGCCTCCGAGGGGGTTAAGTGATCGAGTTCTTTTTGTGAAGATTTGGTGAAAAAGTGTCTAAACACGTATTTTGTGTTTCTTTTTATATTCTTTCATTACCCTGGGAATAGGTACAAGCTCTCCTCTGGGTTCTTTTGCTAGTTTTGCCGCGTCAATTTCGTCAAGATAATCCTCGGTCATTTCCTGAAAACGATAAAATTCATCAAGAGAAAGCATAACCGCCTTCGGGTCAGAGCGATGAAAAATATAGATTAACCCATTACTTTGTGTATCCCGAAGAAGACCCAGCGCGTCTTCACGCATATCTGTAACTGTCTTGACATTTTTTGTAGTCGGCATTAACATAAGGTTATTATGCATATTAATCTAAGGTTTGTCAAGGCCTAAAATGAAAAAACTTGTAGTCATTTGTGGTCCCACGGCGACGGGCAAAACAAAATTGGGGATTGAGTTGGCCAAGAAGTTTAATGGTGAAATTTTGTCAGCCGATTCCAGACAAGTTTATAAAGGCATGGATATTGGCACCGGCAAAGAAATAAACTATTTTCAGTGGGGGATCGATCTTATTGAGCCTGATTATCAGTTCAATGTTTCTGATTATGTAAAATATGCCCAAAGGGTCTTAAAAGATATTTGGTCAAGAGGGAAATTACCTATTATTATTGGTGGCACCGGTCTTTATATTAAAGAACTTCTCAGGCCTTCAGAAACTTTGCATATACCACCAAACAAAAAGCTAAGAAGGA
>JBBTUQ010000008.1:8809-18587 GCA_038063675.1 Patescibacteria group bacterium
GGAAATTAGAAAAATTTTCTCTTGAAAAACTGCAAAAAGAATTACAAAAAAAGAATCCCGAAAAATGGAACTCTATGAATTATTCCGACCAACAAAATTCTCGTCGGCTTATTCGGGCGATTGAGATCGCCTTACAAGGGTTGGACCCTTGTAATTGTAAAAAAACGGATGTTTTGATCATTGGCCTGACTGCCCCATATAAATATTTATATCAGAGAATTGATAAAAGAGTTGAAAAACGAATCAAAAACGGAATGGCCGAAGAAAAAGAAAGATTGAAAAGATATAAAAAGTTGCCAAAGACTTTGGGTTATAGTGATGAAACAGCGGAAGAATGGAAATTTGCCGAACATGCTTACACCCGCCGTCAACTAATCTATTTTCGAAAGTATTTCCCGGAAGCACTCTGGTTCGATATTTCTCACCCAACAAACTTAGTCCAAAAAGTCGAGAAGGTGGTTAAAGATTACCTTGACGGAAGCAACCACCGGAACGGCCAGAAGGAAGCCTATGGCCCCGAATATCTGGCCACCGATTAAAACCGAGATTAGAATCAAAAGCGGGTGTAGTTGAACCATGCGGCCGGTAATTTGAGGAACGATAAACATGTTTTCCAATTGATTAAGAATTAGATAGATCGCACCGACGAGCGGTATCTCTAAAGCCATGGGGAAACTTAGACTACTGGCCCCACCGCTGATCATCCCCACTAATAAAATACAAAAAAGAGCTATTATCGGGCCGATTATGGGAATAATTTCCGCTAGTCCAATAACCAGACTGAGAATCAGGGCATAACGAATCCCCAATAGGTTAAAAAGAACGAGCCCAAAAAGAGACATAATTATTACAAGGAGCATTTGGGCCCGAAAGTAGCCCCCAAGAACCTGTTGAATCTTTCGAATAACAATGACAAATTCAACGCGAAATTTTAGCGGCAAGGACCGCTCGATGTTGGCATAAAAGTTCTGGCGTCCCTGAAGAAAATAAAACAAAGCCATAAGAAAAATAAAAATGGAAGCCAGTGATGACAATGTTCCTGAAAAAACTTTGGCCACCTGCTGAGCAGAAAAATTGACTGAATTTTTTAAATTGGTTGTGATTTCCGGTAAAACCGCGGCGGCCCAATCGGGAAGGCTAGAGATAATTTTTTCGATCTCGGTTTCGGAAAAAACAATTCGGGTTTCGTGAGCAAACTCCTTGACCTCAAAAACAAGCCTTCTTCCCAGAAAATAACCCCCGCCAATTAATATAGCCAGAATTCCAAGATAAATAATCACAATAGCTAGGGTTCTTGGAAGATGAATTTTGTCCGAAAAGAAGGAAACCACCGGATCTAATAGATAAGCAAAAACGACGGCGAAGACAAATGGTGTCAAAACTTCTCTCCCCAGAAAAAGAAACCAACAGACAACAACAACCAGTCCAATATAAGCTAAATAACGGGCGCGAATTGGCATGTCAAGTCAATTATACTATAATATGGGTGCTCTTTGGAAAGCCGACGGCAGGGATGTACCATACGGTACGTCCGAGGAAAGTCCGGACTGCAGGAAGCAGGGACGAGTGAAGCCACAGAGACGAGCCCCGCCTTTGGCGGGGGGTGAAACGAGGTAATTCTCCCCGCAGCAACCTACCGAACAGCCTTAATGCAGCTTCCCAATTGGCTAAAGTAGTAGGGCATAGATAGATTGCCGTACAAACAGAATCCGGCTTATGAGTTTTCCAAAGAGTATAAAAAGAGGTATACTGTTTTCGTGGTCGCAGATAAAGATAAAACGAAATACAGTAGATATCTGGCTTCCGGTGAAGAAATAATCGCCATCTTTAAAATTGGCGATAAATACTTCTGGATGCAAACCATCACCAGTATTCCCCTGATTCTTCTTCTTATTGGTATACCTCGTCTATTAAAAATTCTTCACCTTCGTCATGCTAAAACCTATATTTTGACCAATCGCCGGGTATTGGTAAAAGACGGTATTTTTTCTACCGAGCTTACCTCCGCCCCTTATGACAAAATCACCCACATCACGGTCAAAGAAGATTTTCTCCCCAAAATAGCCTACGGAATAGGAGATATAACTATTCACACTGCTGGTCCTACCCCCGTTGAAATCGATCTTGTCAAAGTTTTTCAGCCTGTGAAGATTAAAAATCTTATCGAAGAGCTTATGGTCAAAGAAAAAGCAATGTGATACACTAGTTTTATGAAAATTCTCATAATTGAAGACGATACTGCTATCTCCAAACTTTACAGCGTCGAACTGATGACCAAGGGCTACACGGTTGAGATCTGTAGCAATGGAGAAGAAGGTTACACCAAAGCCCTCACCTATCTCCCCGATCTTATTCTTTGTGATATTATGATGCCGGTCTTAAACGGCATTGAAACTCTTAAAAAAATCCGGGCCAATGAAACTACTAAGAACATCCCCATGCTGATGCTGACAAATTTCGGTCAGGAAAATCTTGTCAAAGAAGCGTTTAACAATGGGGCAACCGATTATATTTTAAAATATCAGAGTACTCCGGCAGAGGTTACGGAGAAAGTGAAGCAGCATGTTACCTCTTGAAATTGTTTTTCCGCTTTTCCTCCTGATTATCGTAACTTTAGTTCTGTCGTTCTACGAAATCGAAAAATCCCGCCGGGAAAAAGTTAAATTCCAGGAAAAAACCCACGATGAATTTACTGCCATGATGGTCCATGAGCTTCGTGCTCCCCTCACCGTCATCCATGGAACCCTGGATATGTTCTTAAAAAATCCCTCGTTAGCTACCCAACCGCAGGGCCAGGAACTTATGGTCGCCACCCAAAACAGCACCGCTTCTCTGCAGATGATGGTTAATGATATTTTGGATGTTTCCAAAATCGAAGCTAACAAATTTCAACTAAATCCTGTCGCTGATAAAATTCAAAGTGTTCTTCCGGAGAGAATCAGGTTTTTTGAAACCATGGTAAAAGATAAAGGTGTTACTTTAAATCTTGAAGTGGCTGATTCCTTACCGGAAATTCCATTTGATCGCGAGAGGATTAACCAGGTTCTAAATAACCTTATCAGTAACGCCATAAAATACACCCCTTCCGGCGGCAAAATTCTCGTTAAGGCTGAACATATTCCCAAAGCCGTTAAAGTCTCGGTCATTGATAACGGCGCCGGAATTCCCGCTGATAAAATTCCCGAACTCTTTTCTAAATTCAAACAGTTTGGCAAGACTGACGGGGGAACGGGCTTAGGTTTGGTTATTGCCAAAGGGATAATCGAGGCCCATGGGGGGAAAATTTATATTGAGAGTAAAGTAGACTCCGGATCGACATTTTCTTTCACTCTTCCCTTGACAATTAGCAATTAAATTGTTAGACTGCTAACCCGTTATGGATAATAATAGACAATTTTTACCGGTCGCTCCGCTTAGAGACTCACCCGTTTTTCCGCGCACCGAAACCGTCCTTGTCTTTGGCCGCAATAAATCTGTCAATGCCCTGAGGGCCGCCTGGGATAAAGATAAGCTCATTTTTGTTGTTCTTCAAAAAAACGGCAGTAAAACCGATCCCTTACCCGACGATCTTTATAATTTTGGCACTATTTGTCAGATAAAACACATTTTCCAAACCGAAGGGGAGATTTCCGCTCTGGTTTCCGGCCTGGTTCGGGCCAAAGTTGAAAATTATCAAATTCTTGATAATTTTACGGTTGCCGAAGTTTCTGAAGTTCCTGACATTCTTACTGATGACAATGAAGCTAACGCTTTATCCAGCCACATTTTAAACGACCTTCAAAATACCATCCGTCTGGGCAAGCCTTTTGATTTTCTGGTCCTTATGAAAATTATGGCCGGTGTCCCACCCCTTGATCTCTCTAACCAAATTATACCCTTGTTGGATTTAAAACCCGAGGACAAGCAAGTCCTTTTAGAAGAGTCAAATTTAAACACCCGTCTGGTAAAAATAATTGAGCAGCTGGGGAAAGAAATTAAAATTTTGGAGCTTAAACAGAAAATTGACATCTCTGCTCAGACAAAAATGGACAAAACTATCCGTGAAAGTATCTTGCGGGAGCGGAAAAAAGCCATCGAAGAAGAATTAGGTGAAGCAGATGAGGGTAATAAAGATATAAAAGAATTAAAATCTAAAGCCGCCAAAGCCGAATTACCGAGCGAGGTCAAAGAGAAGGTTGATAAAGAAATCCAAAGACTTTCCCAAATGAGTCCCATGAACCCCGAGCATGGCTACGTTCGCACCTATCTTGACTGGGTTATCTCGATGCCCTGGGGTATTGCCAGCCCTAATAACACGGATATTACCGCCGCCGAGAATATCCTGAATAATGACCATTACGGGTTGGAGAAAGTCAAGGAACGTATCGTCGAATATCTTGCTGTCCTAAAATTAAAACACGGTCTAGAAAATAAAACTCCAATCCCCACAATTCTTTGTTTTGTTGGTCCTCCGGGCGTTGGCAAAACCAGTATTGGCAAATCCATTGCCAAAGCTTTAGGGCGGAAATTTGTTCGTATGTCTTTGGGCGGTATCCGTGACGAAGCGGAAATTCGCGGTCACCGGCGGACTTATGTTGGCGCCCTTCCCGGCCGGATTATTCAGGGGATAAAACAAATCGGTACCAGAAACCCCGTTTTTATGCTTGATGAAATTGATAAGATTGGTGCTGATTTCCGTGGTGATCCTTCTGCGGCTCTGCTTGAAGCTCTGGATCCGGAACAAAACAGCAGTTTTTCCGACCATTATCTTGAAGTTCCTTTCGATTTATCTGAAGTCATTTTTATTGCTACCGCCAATCTTACCGACACTATCCCTCCGGCCCTTCTTGATCGCATGGAAATTATCGATTTTCCGGGCTACACTGCCGAAGAAAAGTTCCATATTGGTAAAAAATATCTCGCCCCAAAACAGCTTGAAGTCAACGGTTTAAAATCGGATCAGGCAAAAATTTCCGATTCGGCCCTAAAAACCATAATTTCCCGTTACACCTATGAAGCCGGCGTCAGAAATTTGGAACGGGAAATTGCCCGGATTTATCGCAAGATTGCCAAGAAAATTGCCCAAAAAAAATTGAGCAAAAAAGCCGCCATCGGCCCATCCGGACTTCGTCGTTACCTAGGCCCCTTTAGATTTACTTCCACCATCGCCGAACGCCAAGATGAGGCTGGTTTAGCCACCGGGCTTTTCTGGAGTCAGGCCGGCGGGGGAATAATTCTAGTAGAAGTGGCCACGATGCCCGGTAAAGGTAGTCTTTCCGTTACCGGCCGTCTTGGTGATGTTATGCAGGAATCTGCCCGGGCGGCGATGTCTTACGTCCGCTCTCATTGGAAACAGCTTGGTCTTGAGGAAAAATTTTTCCAAAAAATTGATATTCACATTCATGTCCCGGAAGGCGCCCGGCCCAAGGATGGACCCTCCGCTGGTATTGCCATTACTACCGCTCTGGCTTCTGCCTTGACCAAAATTCCCGTCAATCGTTATGTTGGCATGACAGGAGAAGTAACTTTAAGGGGTAGAGTCCTGGAAATTGGTGGTGTCAAAGAGAAAGTTATTGGAGCGCACATTGCCGGTATTAAAACCATTATTCTGCCAAAAGAAAACAAAAAAGATCTGGAAGATATTCCTAAACACATTCAGAAAGGCCTCCAGTTTAAATTTGCCAATCACATGGACGAAGTCCTCGATATTGCTCTAGTCAAAGGGGAGGTGAAAAAGTGAAATACTTTAAAAAACACCCTTATTTTAATTCTGTTGTTCATGTTCTTGCCGGTGTTGGCATCGGATTTATTGCGGCTTATCCTTTAATCGGCACTCATCCAATTCGCTGGGGAGTCGCTTTTCTAGCCGTGGCCGTTCTCGGCCATCTCTGGGCTGCCACCCAAAAGTAAGGCAGTTACATAAATTCCACTCTTTCGCTCTCAATCAGGGTCAGATTCCCATCGGTGGATAAATCCGTCTCTATAAGGCAACATTCGGGGATATTTTTCGTTTCCTTATGCAAGATGTTTTTGAAAATTGCTCCCAGTAGTTTTCCGTGGGTAACACAAATAATTACTTTTTTCTCCATTTCCGCAAGTTTTGTTGTTAAGATCTTAATTCGTTTTAACAGAAAATCGTAACTTTCATACCCCAAAACTTCCTGGCCGTTTTCAAAGGCCGAAACAAGATCGGGGTATTTTTCCTTTGCCTCTGTTTTATTAACCCCACATAAAAGCCCGTAGCTATTTCGCTCCTTCAAATAAACAAAAGTCTCTAGGGGTACTTCAAGAGCGCTAGATATAATCTCTGCAGTTTGGTAAGTCCGTTTAAATGGGGAAGTAAGTATCATTTCCACTCCCAGATTTTTATCTTTAACTTCCAAAGCAATTTTTTTAGCGCTTTCTCGTCCCACCGGAGAAAGATCAGCATCATACCAGCCGCCATACCTGTCTTCAACATCATCCATCGCCTCTCCGTGTCTGATAAAAAATACTTTCATCACTTTTCAATTTACCAATTTACCAAGACCACCTCTTGTTAATGGCGTTGATATACTCCAGATTCAAAGCTGCGGGACTTGGGGTCGAACCAAGATTGATTGATTCAGAGTCAATTCGCCTACCGATTAGCGGATCCCGCAAAGCATCACGTTCTCTTGTATTTTACCACTAAAGACCCCAAAATCCGATGTTTCTTACTTACGCACGTGCGTTGATAAGAAACTACTTTGTTGCTCTTTTTATTTCTACCAGAAATTCTTTTTTTACTTTCTCCGCCACGGTTTTTATTTCTTCTTCGATGTTTTCGATTTCGTTTTTCAAAAAATCCAAAAGTTTTACATTATGAGGGGCCACATGAAACATTTTTAGAAAATCCTTGTGCTTTTCCGCCGGAAGTTTTTTTAGGATAACACTCAAGACCTCATGGTGAATCGTCTTATTCATAAGTTCCACAATCTCTTCATGTTCATCATTGGATAATTGGTAGGTTTTAAGAATCGTTGTTACTTCTTCCAGAACTACTAAATGGTCATAAAAAATCTTGGCCATATTAAATCTGCTTTTCTATATTATATTCTATTGGCCCCAATGGCACTTTCCCTTCCGGATCATCTAAGAAAAAAAGCACCACTGGATGATTTTGTTGGCCATAATCTATTCCTAAGTATTTCATAACTTCCGGTGATCCTCCAAAATGCTTTCCTGTCCACCATGACGGCCCGGCATCCGCCACTGCTGTCACCATTACCTTCCCGTTTGCCGGATTAACAATCACCATTTTTCTGAACCGATACCAGCCCACGTAATATTTCAATCTCTCTTTCCAGTCTGGAAGATATAAAGTTTGCACTGCCACATAATATTTTTCCACTTCAAAATCGCCCACATATCCACAGCCTCCAAGCCCCAAGGCCATATTTTCCACTACATCGCCGGGGAATCTGGCTAAGTGTTGTTCCGCTCCCATTCTCCCATAACTATTGTTAAGTCTATTGCCTTCCAGTTCTGCCCTTGCATTAACTCCAAAAGATTTTTTGATAAGTTCCGAGATTTTTTTCTCTTTCTCATTATCCAGTTGCCAATCACCAACCGGAGGAAGAATTGTCCCAAGACTCATGGCTAAACTTTGCTGGGCTGATATTGAAGTTGTTTGATGGGTTGGTATCGTCGGTAATGGCATAAAAGATCCGGCTGATAAAAACAAAGTGCTGGCTAAAACCCCGGAAGTAAGTAGTAATTTTTTCTCCGAAGCATAGGCTTTCAGTTTCAGTCTCGCCCGAAGCAGCTCTGTATCAAGTCGTGGCTTTTTTTGTAGGGCAGTCATATAAGCGTTTTAATGTTTCTTCTTTCCCTAAAATTTTTATAATATCCCAAAGCGGGGGAGTTGCCGTTTTCCCAGTGATGGCTACTCGAAGAGCCATAAAATAATCACCAACTTTAATATTTTTTTCCGCGCAAAATGCCCGGGCTTTCTCTTCCAAAATTTTGCCATCAAAGTCTTTTTCTAAAACACCAATGGCATGTTCCAATACTGCTCCCCCGCCCCTTAATTGCGCCATGGCGTTTTTTAGATGCCCTTGCGGTCTGATAAAGAAGTAATCCGTCAAGCTATCAAAATCTTTCAGGGTAACCATCCGTTCACGGACCAACGGCAACAATTTCACAATTGTCCCTTTGGGTTTATCCGTGAAATTCGATATTTTATTCGTGAGATCTTTGATATCCAATTTTCTCATATATTGCTGGTCGAACCAATCCAGCTTAACTTTATTAAACATTGGATTGGCTTTTTGTAATCCATCCGCGTTGAATACTTCAACAAATTCTTCCAGAGTAAAAATTTCCCGATTGTCCTTCGGAGCCCATCCTAACAGCATGATAAAATTTAATATTGCCTCTGGGAGATAGCCGTCATTTAGAAAATCTTCTGTCGAAACGTTACCTTTTCTTTTAGAAAGTTTTCCTCCTTCGGGATCCAAAATATCCGTCAAATGGCCAATTTGCGGGACTGAATATTCCAGATATTTAAAGAGCAAAAGATGAATTGGCGTGCTCGGAAGCCACTCCAGCGCCCGGATGACATGGGTTATTTTCATATCCGCATCGTCAACTACAACAGCCAATTGATAGGTAGGGAATTCATCTGATTTTAATAACATGGCGTCATCCACAAATTTTGTATTCCACTTAATATTCTTTTTAACAACAAAATCAAAAAAGGCAACTTCTTCACTGTCCGGAGTTTTTAGACGAATAGCCGGTTTTTCTCCCGCGGCAATCTTTTGGCCTATTTCTTCGGCAGTCAGGTTTCGGCAGTTAAGGTCGCGCACTTGCGAAACACCCTTACCATGAGCTTCTTTTATTTCTTCTCTTGTTTGCGCTTTGCAAAAACAGTAAAAAGCATGTCCGTCTTTCAATAATTTTTCAGCTGCGTTTTTATAGATGTCTGTTTTGACTCTCTCCGATTGAATATATGGACTCTCATCCCAATTGAGCCTAAAAATTTTTAGTTGCTCATAAATTTTTTCTGTTGACCCCGGAACGTAGCGGTTCTTATCCGTGTCCTCAATTCGTAAAATAAACGTTCCCTTCTGGCTTTTAGCAAAAGCATATTCGTATAAAGCCGTCCGCAGGCTTCCAATATGCATATATCCGGTTGGCGATGGAGCGAACCTTGTACGAACCGTCATAAATATGATTATAATGGATAGATGGCTACTTTAACAGAAACCGCCTTCTATACCCGTAAAGGTTTAAAAATCATGGGTTTTGGCATTATTGCCTTTTTCATTGTTCGATTCCTCTTCGGCATCGCCGCCGGCATTTGGCTTTCGATCTTTCCTCCTGCTCCTCCTCCGCCCACTTTAGCTTTCGGTAAACTCCCCAAAATTCAGTTCCCCCAGACCCCTATTGGCTCCTCCTCTGCCAGTTTTATCTATACCCTCGAGACGGTGGAGCCTACTCTCTCCCCCCAAACCCCTAATCTTAAAGTCTTCTTTATTCCCAAACCTGCTCCCAGTTTTGGGGCCGCGGATAAAATGAGGTCCCAAGCCAGTCGTTTGGGCTTTACGGCCGAGCCCAGAAGAATTCCCCAAACAGTTAATCAGTGGCGTTTTGACAACAATATCAACCCGTTACACCATTTAGACTACGACCAAACCAACGGAAATTTCCATCTTTATTACGATTTTCGCTACGATCTGAATCTCTTTTCTCAAAGAAATTTTGTCAGCCAAACAGATATCATTACCCAGGCAAACTCTTTTTTTAGTAACCTCGGCCTAATTACCAAGAATCC
>JBBTUQ010000009.1:0-1579 GCA_038063675.1 Patescibacteria group bacterium
ACCCATCACCATAGGCTCTAATGGCAATTGTCCAAAGATTGTCCCCCTTCAATGTGGTATAAGTTCCGCCCTCGATTTTGCTAAGGGTAACCTGCGGACCCAATCCTCTAACCGAAACGTTTGGAATTGTCAGCTTTTGACCCACAAAAATTTGGTCAGGATTTTGAACTCCATTTGTATTGGCAATATCAACCCAATTGTAACCGGAGGTATAATATTTCTCAGAAATTGTCCAAAGGCTTTCTCCGTCGGCTACAGTATGTTCTATGGGCAAAGAAACAGCGGACGCGGGAACGGTAAGTTCTTCTTTTGGTTGATTTTCTGTTGTTGCCGGACCATTAACCGGTTTAACTCGAAAAAGATTGTAAGCCATGACCGCCAAAACAATCACCACTAACACTCCCAATATCAGGCTCACGGCGTTCTCCGAAAAACCTATTTTTTTAAAAAATTTATCCATTAATCAATTTCCTCCTTTCTCGGGCAGAAGTTATTTGGGGCAGCGCGCGGACCCGACCGGATTCGAACCGGCGATTTCTTCCGTGACAGGGAAGTGTGTTAACCGCTACACTACGAGTCCATTTGGTGCTAGAATGATAGCACATGTTCACCAATTTGGAAATCGCGAAACTCCTGCGTCAGGTTTCTGCAGCCTACACTATTCTTGGTAAAAACCGCTTTCGCATAATTGCTTACGATCGGGCGGCTGATGCTATAGAACATGCTACCAGCGAGGTCAAGGATCTATGGGACGATGGGAAATTGGATGAAATTCCCGCGGTCGGGGAGTCCCTCACCAAACATCTTGATGAACTCCTCCGTACTGGAGGAGTAAAAACCTGGAAGCAAACATTTTATAAAGTTCCCCGGGCCATGTTCCCTTTATTAGACTTACCCGGTTTTGGTCCCAAAAAAGCCTACAGACTAGCGGTCGAACTGGGGTTAAAACCGGAAAATGCTATTAATCAGCTGGAAAAAGCTGTTAATGAACATAAAATATCCCCATTAGAAGGATTTGGGGACAAAAGTGAATCAGATATAACCAATAGTATTGACCTATGGCGCCGCGGACAAGTTAAAGAAAAGAGAATTTTATTGTCAGCCGCCAACGAAATTGCCCAAAATATTATAAACTATCTCAAAAAGAGTCCGGAAGTAGATGGTATAGAGGTTCTCGGCAGCCTCCGTCGCCAAGTCAGTACCATCGGAGATATAGATCTGGCGGTGACCACAAGTAAACCCGAAAATGTGATCAAACTCTTTGTCTCCTACCCGAAAAAAAGGCAAATAATTGAACGCGGCCCAACCGGTGCTTCCCTTCTTCTAACTTCCGGCCGGCAGGTAGATCTCCGCGTTTGCAAACCCGAAGAATGGGGCTCAATGCTTCAATACTTCACCGGCAGCAAACAGCACAACATCAAACTTCGTGAACTTGCCAAAAAAGACGGCCATTTATTAAATGAGTATGGCGTCGATTCTAAAAATTTTGACAACGAAGTCAAGCTTTACAACTTTTTAGGTCTGGATTACATTCCTCCGGAACTTAGGGAAGACACCGGCGAAATTGAAGCCGCCCTTT
>JBBTUQ010000010.1:0-1202 GCA_038063675.1 Patescibacteria group bacterium
CAGTTTTTGACCAGTTCTTTACCCCAGGGGATTTCCCTTGTTTCTCTAAAACTCGTCGATTCTAAAATAGTCCTCTCGGGAATCACGACTTCCGAGTCGGGGATTGCCACTCTCGTTTCCACTTTTTCTAAAGATTCCCGCGTCAAATCCTTGAGTCTTGATGCCGTGAGTAAGGATGCCAAAACAAATCTTTTAACCTTTTCCGTTTCTTTATTGTTATGGCCCTAGATTATCGAATCGAATACCAGCGTTACAAGCACTATTTTGTCTATCTGAAACCGTTTATTGAAAATCCGGTCACCCGTGCCTATTTTTCCGTCGTGGCTTCCCTTTTCACTATTGCCGTTTTTATTGCCTTTGCCATCCGCCCGACTTTTGCTACCATCATTACTCTTAACCGGGAGATTAGTGATAAAACTAGCTTAAGCGTTCAGCTGGACGCCAAAATCAACGCTCTAACCGCTCTTCAAAGTGAATATCAATCTGTTGAAGACTCCCTGCCCTTAGTTGATTTGGCCCTCCCGGATAATCCGGAAATTTCTTCGACCATTTCTCATATAGAGAAAGTTGCCACTGTCTCCGGGGTTAAAATTGGCGGTATTGCCGGCGGCAAAATTGATTACCAACAAACCGCCAGCTCCTCTGCCATTATTGTGCCCTTAACTGTCGACCTGACCGGTGACTATCCGGGCTTTCAGTTATTTTTAAGTCAACTGGCAACCCTGCCCCGCTTAATCATCATTTCCGACCTGAACTTAACTTCAAAAACCGCCAAACTAACCGCTAATATCTATTACTTTCCTCAATGAAAAGCAAAAATATCATTACCCTCGCCATCATTACCTTAGTCACCGCCCTCGGGTGGGTTCTTTTTGACGCCTATCATGCCTATGTTGCGACCACCGTTACTTCGGCCCTGGAAAAAATTTCCCTGCCTTTAACCCCTCAAATCGAAACTAAAGTTATTGAAAAACTAAAATCTCGCCATGCTCAATAAAAAAATTCCCACCCTTTTTGGTATTTTTCTTCTGCTACTGGCCGTTGGGGCAACTGTCTTCGGCGTTACCACCGTCCGTCGCTATCTTGCCCAGGCTTCCCCCCAGATTATCCCCAAAGATGTTCGGATAACCAATATTACCGATTCTTCTTTTACCGTTTCTTATATTACCGACGGATCTACCACCGGATCCGTTGTTCTTGCC
>JBBTUQ010000011.1:0-2086 GCA_038063675.1 Patescibacteria group bacterium
TTTTAGCAATGTCATTACCGGAAAAGAATTGGAAACGGCTAACCATGTGGGCAGGTTTGTGCTTTTAGCCGGAAGCATCGCCATTATCTACGCGATTTCTAAAACCCGAAAGGCAGTTATTCTGCTTCTAATCTGGCTTTTTGTTTTTCGCTCAAATTTTAGCGTGTTTTCTATTTTTGCAAACAAAAACCCGGAATCAGTGGTCCAGACGAGTCATTACGTTTTGTTCCACCCTGCCGGCGGTTTGTTTTTAATGCCGTCAGATGAACTTTTGGAACGGTATTTAGTTTGGAAATATCCGGAAAAATTAACTATCCAAACCCTAGTAGCAGATTTTAGAAGTTACTCCGGAACTGGACCGGCGATTCATCAAGTGGCCCAATATAATTATCGGGTGAGGATATGTAAATTATTCCGACTGTCCGGTTGTGGAGAAATAAAAGATATTTTGTCTTTTTATGGGCAGGATTATTTTCAAAAGATTTTAGACCGCTATGAAGCAGAAATCTTTCCAAATATCACGAAATATTATCAAAAATATCACGTAGCTTTGATAAATGACTATTCCAGGTAAACTTTTCTTCAAAAAGTTTTCGGCCATTCTCTGTTAGTTTTGGATAATTTTCGATTTCCGAAATTTTCTTTGCCAGGTCTTCTGGATCGTCGACATTGACGAAAAGTCCGGTAACTTTATCCGTAAGAATTTCCGTAATGGCCGGGATTCTGGTGGCAATAATTGGGACGCCTTCAGCTAAGGCTTCTAAAAGCGCGTGCGGCATGCCTTCATGAAAAGAATTAAGAACGAAAATATCGCTTTGGGACATTAGTTTTCTGGCTTTTTGGTTATCGACACGCCCGAAAAAAATAGTTTTTTTATCTAATTGTTTAGCTAATTTTTCCAGTTTATTTCTTTCAGGTCCATCCCCTACTATCCAGAGTTCTGCGTTTTCGGGAATAGCTCTGATTACTCCCGCAATATTTTTTACGGGTAACAATTCACTAAAACCGGTGGAAATTTTAACCGACGGCATTGTAAATCACAACTGTTTTGCTGGGATTTATTTTATATTTGGCAATAATGGCTTGGCGTAAATGCTGGGCCGGGAAAATAATTTTGCTAGCAAGACTTAAAGCTAGTTTCGTTACAAAAGAAAGATATTTAACTTTTTTGCCAAAATCCCGTTCCATTTCCACCGATAAATCCCCGACAAATTTTATTACCACGGGTTTGCGCAAAATTTTTCCAGCGATGACAGAAGCGAGGCCTACCACATCAGCCCCTTGGGCATAAATTAGGTCGGGGTTACTTCTCAGGATACTTAAGAATAATCTGGTCTGTCGTATTGCGGGTCCCCCACTTTGGGGGATAGAGATGATCTTGGTGTTTTCGATTGGGATCGGATTGAAAGTAAAAGTGATAACTGAAGTGTTTTTCAGTCTCTTGGCCAGTTCATAGCAATAGATGGCCGGACCACGAGTTTCCGGTGGGAAGATTGAGGTGACGACTACTGTCTTCATGCTTATATGTAGTATATATCATTGACAAGATATTAAATATAGATTATTGTCAATATATATGAAGTTAGATCCTTTATGTTCGGGTTGTTTTGCCGGTTTATCGTGTGGATCAAGAATGGAAATCGTTAATCTCTTGCAGGCGAAAGGGAGAATGAGCGTTTTGAGTATTGCTAAACATTTTAGGATCTCTCAGCCGACGATTACCTACCACCTGCAATATTTGAGAAAGGTTGGTCTTCTATCTTCCAGAAAAGAGGGAACGAAAATCTACTATTTTGTTAAAGATAACTGCCGCGGAGGAAAATGCCGGGTTTTATCATGAAATTTTTTTATTTTGACAATGCCGCTACCACCGCCGTTGATCCTAAAGTTTTATCGGTGATGCGGCCGTATTTTAATCAGAAATTTGGAAACGCTTCAGAAATGCACTTTGCGGGGCAAGAAGCAAGAAGGGCGATTGAGGAAGCTCGAGGGAAGGTTGCTACCTTCTTGCACGCTAATCCTGACGAAATTATCTTCACCGGTTCAGCAACGGAATCGATAAATCTTGCCCATAATCCTGATTTTT
>JBBTUQ010000012.1:0-4556 GCA_038063675.1 Patescibacteria group bacterium
ATTTCAAATTGAAAATTCCGCTACATATTCCCGAATTTGGCTTATGTATAGATAACGCGGTGTGTATTGCCAGCGCGGCGTTTTTTAACTATAAAGAAGTTCCCTGGCAAAAAATCAACGCCGATCCCGGTTTAGGAATTATTTGATTTTTTTGGGGCGGCCGCGGCGAGGCAGGGGTTTTTGCTTATATATTTCCGGTTGTTTATAGGCTAAAACCAATCCTCCGAGGGCAAAAACAGAAAGCAGGGTTTTTATAAAATTACCAACAAACGGGATCATACCAATAACCAGTACCACCACTAACCCCAGGATCATCGCCCAACCGCGTCTTTCTCCAAATTTAGGTAATAAAATTTTTCGTCCGATAAAAAACGCCAGGATAAATTTAGCCACATAAGAAATAAAAATGGCCACTAAAGTAAGCAAAAAGGCTAACGGTAGGCCGATGATGGTTATGGCAAAAAGAATAATTACTAAAATAAATAATAGGGTGGCAATTACTCCCCACCCAAATGATCCGTAGGCCCGGTTTTCCATAGCATTGGTGGCTTTCTCAAACACTTTGGAGAAAAGCCCCAGAAGAATAAATCCGATAATGAAACTGGCCAGGAGATCCAAAACTTGGGTTAAAGGCTTGGCTTTTTGATAAATATCAGCATATTTTTTTAGTCCGAAGAAACGCGGATATTGTTGGTCTTTGGTTTGGGGCTCAAAGGAAATTCGTCCGGCAACGGTGGCTCCGGGCTCCAAAACCGCCTCATTTTGTCCGGTGTACTTCAAATCACCGGAAACTGAAGCTTGTGGTCCCAGAAGAAATTCCTGGTTGGCTACAACAAAAGCCTCGTTGGAAATAGTCGTGTTTAAATAAAGTCGGCTGCCAAAAAATCTAAATCCCCGACCGATTTTGTTAGCTGATAAATCCAAATTCCCTCCGCCGGCAATTAAACTTCCTCCAATGACGGCACTGCGGGTGACGTTTAGATTTCCTCCTAGGAGCAAAACGTTTCGCCCCACCGGCCCGGAAATGGTCACGTCTCCGCCTAAAATCCGGATACTTTGGCCAACGGTCCCGTTGATATTCACCTTACCTCCCAGAACGAAGAGGTCTCCGGTCACCTCCCCGTTAACCGTTACCAGTCCTCCGGCCAGAAAAGTATCTCCGTTAACTTTTCCCTCGATAACAATGGTGTCCCGATATTTTATGAAATCGGATTCAACCACCTGCCCGGCCGAAAGCATTTCCCGCCCTTGGGCATAAACAGGAAAATTGAAAATTGCAAGCGCAATGGCGATTGCTATGAGTCGTTTCATCTGCCCGCATAATATGTATCATCATTGTTTTTGTCAATAACGAACTGTAAAATATCCTCATGGAGCCAAAATACGACCACAAGCTTGTGGAAGAAAAAATTTACCGAATGTGGGAATCCGGTGGCTACTTTACCCCGAAAATTAACAAAAAGAAAAAACCCTTCACTATAATTCTTCCCCTCCCCAACGCCAACGACCCTATGCACATGGGCCATGCTCTCTTTACGGTTCAGGATATTTTGGTCCGTTACCACCGTATGCTTGGCCAACCTACTCTATGGCTTCCGGGCGCTGATCATGCCGGCATTGAAACCCAATATGTCTTCGAAAAAAAATTGGCCAAAGAGGGTAAGTCTCGGTTTGATTACGACAGCGCCACCTTTTATAAAATGATTTGGGACTTTGTCGAAGAAAACCGCGCCGGCAATCGCGATCAGTTAAAACGCTTGGGGTTTTCTTTAGACTGGACTCGTTATCACTATTCCCTCGATCCTGACATCATCGGTATGGCTCTCACTAACTTTGAAAAACTTTACAATGACGGTCTGGTTTACCAGGGTTTTCGTATCGTCAACTTTTGTACCAAATGCGGCACCGCCTTTTCCGACCTGGAAGTCAATTACGAAGAGCGGGATGACAAATTATATTATTTAGATTACGGACCAATTTCTATTGCCACTACCCGTCCAGAAACCATTTTTGCCGACGTCGCCGTTGCCGTTAATCCCAAGGATAAAAGGTCTCGGGAATTAATCGGGAAATCTGCGGTCATTCCCCTTATTAATAAAAAAATCCCCATTATTACTGACGAGGCCATTAATATAAAATTTGGCACCGGAGCCCTCAAAGTCACTCCTGCCCATGATCAAACTGATTTTGAGATTGGGGAACGCCACAACCTGGAAAAAATTTCTGTTATTGACGAAAACGGCAAACTAAATCAAAACACCCCGGAAAAATACCAGGGCCTAAAAGTCGCCGCGGCCCGGGAACAAGTGATTGCTGACCTAAAAGCCGCCGGAAAATTATTAAAAGAAGAGCCGCTCCGTCACTCCGTCGGGACTTGTTACAAATGCAGTACCGTCATCGAGCCTTTAATTACCCATCAGTGGTTTATCAAGACCAAAGATCTGGCAAAAAAAGCCATCGATGCCGTCCGTCTTGGACAGACTAAGATTATTCCTAAAAAAAGATTTGAAAAAATGTATTTTGACTGGTTGGAAAATATCCGCGACTGGAACATTTCCCGCCAGATTGTTTGGGGAGTAAAAATCCCCATTTGGTATTGTGCCGGGTGTGGTAAAACCATCCTCTCCCGCCAGAAACCCCAAAACTGTCCTGATTGCCCGGTCACCGATTTCGACCAGGAAATGGATACTTTTGACACTTGGTTTTTATCCGGCCAATGGCCCGTTAACACTCTAAACGCCAAGCCCGGAGATTTTGAATATTTCTACCCCACTACCGTCATGGATACCATGTGGGATATTCTCTTTTTCTGGGTAGGGAGAATGATGATGCTGGGTCTTTACCTAACCGGCAAGGTTCCCTTTAAAATTATTCACATCCATGCCCGGATTGTGGACCAATTTGGTAAAAAAATGAGTAAGAGCAAAGGCAACGTTTTAGACCCCATGATTATGATTGATAAATACGGCGCCGATGCCATTAGAATGGCCTTAATCATCGGTGTCGCCCCGGCCTCGGACATCGCTATTTCCGAAGAAAAAATCCGCGGGCAAAGAAATTTCGCCAATAAAATCTGGAACATTGGGAGGTTTATTTTGTTAAGTGACAACAAGGGTCCGACCCTTGTAATGGAGGATAAGGACCTGCTAAAAGAAATTAGTGGTCTAACTAAATCGATAACTAAAGACCTGACTGGTTTTCGCTTTGGACAGGCGGCGGAAAATTTATATCAATTTACCTGGCACGAATTTGCGGATAAATATATTGAAGATTACAAAAAGGGTTTAATTTCTTACGAAGCCTTACTGTCAAGTTTCGAAACTTTATTAAAACTCCTCCACCCCTTCATGCCCTTCGTTACTGAAGAAATTTGGAGTTTGATTCCTAAAAAAGAAGCCACGCCCCTAATCATCTCCCCCTGGCCAAAATAAAAACTACTTGCACAGCACTGTCTCCGCCGCTACCCACGCCCCACTAATTTGAATTTGCATATGCGAATGCGGAGTACTTTTGCCCGACGGAAAAGCGGCCAAATTTCCTACCATTACCCCAGATTTCAATGTTTTACCAGCAAGTTGAGCATCTAAAGTTCTATCTACCTTCATGTGGTGAAGTTCCAAAATATATTCTCCGGCCTTAAATATCCTAGAATTCTGCCCGTCACCATCAGTCCCCGTTCTCACATATACCCAAGCAATCTCTTTGCCATTCAATGAAGGCAAATATACTGGCTGACCAAGTTGCCCCATTACGTCCATCGCTGAAAAGTTTCCTTTATAACCGCACGCCGGCCCAAAAGAACTTTTCATATAACTTGGGTCACAATGATGGCAAGAATATTGTTTTGGTCCATTTTGCGACACACACGCAATTCCGCCACTTGGCACCAACGGACAGGAAAACGCAATCGCCGGCGCTGTCCCTATTGTTACGGTCGTCCCTCCTGTTACTGGCCCAAAGGCCGTCAGTTTGCCGTCTTCCATTACGTTCCCGGTCACACTAACAGAATTAACCACCATTGAGTCTGAAAGATCTATCCCCAAGCTGGAAAGAACTAAATCCTCACTCGCCAAAACATTGTCCCCCGTAATTTGCCGCGTCAGAGTTTTTACTGGTCCGCTAGTTTTAATCACCGTTATTGTGTCGCTGTATTTGGCACCTGAAATCGCATACGAGGAGCTTAGGGCAATTACATATTTAACCGTTGCTGTTTTTGCCTCTTCATTTGTCAGTGTCGCTTTATTTACTGTTTTAATAACTTCCACTAGTTGTGGACCAAGATCGCCCCCCACTTGTTTATCTTCTGGATTAAACATCGCCGAATTGATTACCGTCGTCGCTATAAACGCCGTTACTACCGCTGCTGCTCCACCAATTCCCAAAGCCCCCATAAGTCCCCCCGTTACTATTCCCGACCCCAAACTCATCGCCGCCGAAACCCCCGTCGAAACTAAACCTGTGATTCCTCCCGTTATTACTGACATTCCTCCTGCCATTTGTATTCCCGCCCCAATTCCTCCCCCAATTAATGCTCCCGGGATAAATCCAATCCCGGG
>JBBTUQ010000013.1:0-13927 GCA_038063675.1 Patescibacteria group bacterium
GTCCCACATGGTAACCACGTCGAAACCACTTTCGGGGAAAACATTTTTTTCGAAGGGTTTATTGATTATGGAAATGCCATAATTTTTTCTGGCATATCCGACTGCCCACTTGTTCGGTTCAAGACCGATAGCATCCCAACCGTCGTCTTTGGCTAATTTAACAAATAATCCGGTATTAGTGCCAATATCTAAAATCTTTCCCTTTTTGGGAAAGATTATGTTAAGTCGGTGGAGATATCTCGTAAATGTTTTCCCCCGAGCCGATTGTTCGGCAAAGTACAACGGATCCTTAGCCACTTCGTAGTAGGTGCTTATTTGCGATTGGGGAATTTTTTCGTCTACATAGATAATTTGGCAAGCGGGACATTTGACTATCAGTCCATGAATCCCAAAGCCACAATTGGTACAGGTAAAAAGTCCGGGATTTTTTATGTCTTCTTTTTGGGTCGGGGGGTATAATAAAGAAGTCTGGCTTTTATGGCAAAAATGACAAAGGTTTGGCATATTCTTTTCTTCGGTCTTATTATCCTATTTTTGCTGGTTATTTACAAAGAGGCGATTTTTGGAAACAAGGTAATTTTGGGAACTAACTATTTGGTACATTTTTTTTCTCCTTGGTCAACCCAGAAGTTTTCTGGCTGGGAACAAGGCATCCCAAATAAGCCGCTGGGGACTGATCTTTTGCGATTTTTTTATCCTCAGTGGCAAGCAAAACTTACTTTTTGGAACCCATATATTTTCGCTGGGAATCCGGTAATGGCAAATTTCCAATCGGCAATTTTCTATCCCCTGACCTATCTACCATGGGAATTATTGGTTATTCTACCGCCGTTACTTGCGACGATTTTTTGTTATTTGTATTTGCGAGCACTGAATTTGAAGCCAGCGGCGCAATTTTTTGGAGCATTTGCATTTGGGTTTTCCGGATTTATTGTGACCTGGTCGCAAGAAGCAGTCGCTGTTGTTCATGCCGCCATTTGGCTGCCGTTAATTTTTTATGGAATAGAAAAGAAGAAAAAAATAATATTAGTTTTTGCTTTAATTATGAGTATTTTTGCCGGGTATTTACAAATTGCTTTTTATATTATTACGTTATCTTTTTTCTACGCTTATTACAGAAAAAACACGAAATTATTTTTGATTTGTTGTCTGCTTGCGCTGGGGATTACAGCGATTCAACTAGTTCCTTCGCTTGAGGCTTTCCGGCAATCACCGCGACCTACGATACGAATCGATAAAGTTTTTGATACGTATTTATTGTCGCCGTTTCACCTAATAAAGACGATTGCTCCGGATATTAACGGCCATCCGGGAAGTTACAATTATTTTGGAATTGGGTCGTATAACGAAACCTCTTTATATATTGGGATTATCCCTTTAATTTTTGCCCTATTGGTCTTCTCAAGCGGGCGCGCCAGGTTTTTTGCCGTGACAACACTTGTTACTTTTATATTAACGAGTAACCTGCCGTTTATTAAAAACCTTTTAACTTTGTCATTTTTGCCTCTTATTCCCACATTTCAACCAAGCCGAATTTTGATTCTGACAACTTTTTCCCTGTCGATTTTATCTGCTTATGGATTATCTTATTTATTAGAAAACCAAAAGACTATTAGTCAAATTAGAAGAATTAGTCTGATTTTGGCCACTTTATTGGGAATAGCGGTTATTTATTATAAATTTTATTTAACTTTGCCAAGAGATTTTCTGGTTGTTGTCAAAAATTCACTTTTGCCTTTGGGTTTTTTGGGCACTTTTTTTCTCTTGACGTTTATTAAGTCTAAAAAAGTATTTATTTTGATGATCTTTGCTCTGACGACTTTTGGTCAGTTATATTTTTTTAGTCGCTATTTGAACTTGGGGGAAAGACAATTTTTATATCCGCCCCATCCGGTATTTACTTATTTGCAAAAAAATAACCAAGATTTTTCGAGGTTTGTGGCCTTTGGGGAGCCGATAAAAGAAAATTTCGCAACTTATTTTAGAATATATTCTCCGGAAGGATTTGACCCCATTTTCTCAAACCGCTACGGACAATTGCTAAATGCGGTTAAGAGATATAAAAACGGGGTGCTGGAAACAAATATATCCAGAATTGAAGCAACTATCTCCGAACTGGATGCTGACGAATCACTTGTAGATAACAAGCGCCGCCTGAAGCTTCTTACTCTTTTAGGGGTAAAATATTTACCATATTTTGAGAAAAAAGAGGCGACAATTTCAGCGGCTAAAATTTTCCCATCAGGGCAGTTTTTGTCGGCGGCGGTTTTTGACGGGTGGACAATTCTCGAAAACAAAAAGGCATTCCCAAGAGTGTTTCTGGCGGATAATTACATAATTGAAAAAGATCCACAGAAGATATTAGACCTGATGTTTGCGCCGGAAACTGATTTGCGAAAGACGGTAATTTTAGAAGAGGTTGTTGTAGGGTTGCACCCTGCAACTGATTCTGGACAAGTCAGAATGACGACTTATGAACCAAATAAAATAGTTATAGAAACCCACTCTGACTCGCCGAAGATATTATTTTTATCGGATAACTATTATCCCGGATGGCAAGCGACAGTTGATGGAACGCCAACAAAAATAATGCGGGCAGATTTTGCCTTTCGAGCGATTCCGGTTCCGGCCGGCAGTCATAAAGTCATCTTTTTCTACTCGCCTTTACACTTTAGTTGGAGTATTATTGATTAAGTTATGAGTAAAAAAACCATTTTATTTTGGGTAATTATTTTGGTGATTTTGATATTGAACTCCTTCCATACTACTTATCCTGACGAATTTGATAATATTTTAGGAGGAAAGTTAATTTTGCAAGGTTTATTGCCCTACAACAGCTTTTTTTCGCACCACGGGCCACTGGCTTATTTTCTCGCCGCCATAATCAATTTTTTTAGCGGCCTTTCATTTGTTAAATTCCGCCTGCTTTCGGCAGTTTTTTTCTTTATCTTATTCTTGGGTAGTTATCGATTGGTTAGGAAACAAATCAGATCCCTTAGTCCGAATTATTTTTTACTTTTTATTTTCGCTTTGGCAATTTCGATGACATTCTTTTGGGGACAAATGTTCTTGGCTGATCCGGTGAGCGGTTATTTGTTGGTTCCGGCATACGCTCTTTTGTTCCTCAAGATTTATTTCGAAGAGCGTTTGGAAAATAGGGATCTATGGATTATCTCGATATTTTCGGCATTTGCGGTTTTAAATTCAATGACCTATACATATGCAGCAGGAACGATTGGGATAATTGGGATAATTTGGCAAATTAGAAAAAACGGGCTAACGATAAATAATATTCTTAGATTTGGGGTGATATTTGCGGCACCATATTTGATATTTGCGGGTTATTTGTTGGTGACGGGGTCTTTGGCAGATTTTTTGTATCAGGCCGTCGGCTATAATCAAAAATATTACATATATAACTATCCACGAGCGGCCGGTTCAACGTCGTTTAACCCGATCCGGTACGCAGTGGTAATTCTCAATAACTTTATTAATACTTATCAACCGCTACTGGCGGGAATTGCCCGGACTGATTTGCGTTTTCCCATGACCGCGACGATGGCCATCACTAACGTGTTTCTGTGGGTGTATTTAGCCATCCGCGGAAGATGGCTGGCAATACTCCTTTCTTTTGGTCTTATGGTTTTTGTCAATGCTAGGGGGAACCCCGGAGATTTGCGGGCTTCGGATTACCAGATGGCAGTCTATTTTACCTTGTCTCTTTTCAACGCAACTTTTATGGTTTTCGTTTTGAAAGAAGAATTAGTCAAAATTACGAATACTTTTGAGAAATATTTACTGGTGATTGGAGGAGTGATTTTTACCTTTTTCTGGTTGCACTCAAGTATATTTTTGACTGCCGACTTTTGGCGGATGAATTATTCCAGATATATGGGAGAAATGCCGCTTATTTACGATAGACCGGCCGTAGCTCCAATATTAAACTCGGTCCTGACAAAGAATGATTATTGCTGGGTCGGGCCGTTTGAGTTTGAAGAAATGTATTATTCAAAGTGTAAACTGCCATCAAAATATCATTGGATACTGCCGCAATTTGCCGGAATTGACAAGATTAAAACTGATATCATCGCTGATTATTCTAAAAATAAGCCGGAGATAATTGTTTTTAGACGAAACTTTTCCGCATTTATGCAGTCAGCCGAATATAGTAGGTTTTTCCAAAATTTCCTCGATGAAAATTATGTCCGATTACCAAATGGCGTGCATTTTACGGCTAATAAAGTTAAAGACTTTGATCTTGATGCGGATTTTAATTTCCGAAAAGACAAAGCCCAAGAGCTGGTAAACAAATTGCTTGACGCAAAAATTATTCGGTAAAATATTCAAAAACCGCTTTGGAAAGGATGGCGATGCGTTCTTCGGCTCCGTATGGAGAATCGGTGTTTGACATAACAACAATAAGATAATCACCTTTGGGGGTGAAAATAATTCCAGCGTCGTGTTTGTATCCTTCGATTTCTCCGGTTTTATGGGCGATTTTTGTACCAGCGGGAAGATACTTTGGCAACCCTTCGTTTAACTTATTCTCTGAAAGAATCCCAATCATTTTTGTTGAATTTTCTTTATCTATAATTTCCCCGTGATATAATTTTTCGAAGAATTTTGCCATATCAAGGGCGGTAGTTTGAGGAGGGACAGGGAAACCGGGTTCGTACTCACCCAGATTTTTTACCAGAAGCAGCGCGGCATAGTTGTGAGATATCTGAATCATTTGGGTGATGGCTTGGTTTACGGTATAGGAAAACTCTCCTTCCGTTATCTCCGCATCAACGGGGGAAATACCGAAATAGTGATTTAAATTTTGAGCCGTATCAGAAAGGACCATATCCTCCGTCCACTCCCGCGAATATAATTTTTCCATAGCAGCGGTCATAACCCAAACTTTATAAAGACTGCCTGCAGGCATAATTTGGTTTTCATTTTGTCTGTAATCCTCACCTGTTTTAAAATTTTTAACGACGATGGAATATTGTCCTTTGGTTCCCTCAAGAGCTTTTTGAGTAATAAGCTTTAATTCCTTTGGCACGGGAATTACTAGGGCAAGGGCGGCAGTAAAGAGTGAGATGATAATGGCGACAAATTCTTGCATTATCGAGAGATGTTTGCAACTTTGACAGCTCCGAAAATGATACCAGAAGTTTGCGGTTCACGGGAGGCGGGAATAACAAATAGATATTTCTTGGGGGAATTATTTTGAACGTCTACTTTTTGCCACCAGAGTAAATAATTGAAACCCCAATTCTGGCCTAAATCAGCGGAATAATAAATAGTGACCGGGGTATTTTTAGGGAGAGAGGCAACTGCTTGGTTTTTATAATAAAAGCTTAATAAATTATCGTTTTTAGGCAACGAAAGAAGGGAAAAAATAACACCGGCAACGATGATTAATAAAACGAAAATTTTTGGTAAATATTTAATTGAATAGACTAAAACGATGGGGGTTATCATCTGTAAGTAATATTCGGGGGCCGGACGGGGATAGAAAACTAAAAATAGAAAAGGCAGGAGAGTCCATAAACGAAAAACCAGGTCTTTGTTTTTTATCCACAGCCAAACAGCAAGACCCATTAGAGGATATTTTATAAAAAATAAATCCGAAGATATAAGAATCCCTGACCAGTAAATTAAAAAGAGTTTTAGGTTTAAAATGACACGAAAAAGTAACGGGTAATATAGATCAGTTTGGGAAAATTTAAATATATTTTGCGCCATGACAAACCCATGTCTGGTCTCAAAGATAATCAGGGGAGAAACTAAGATGATAATTGGTAAAAAAAATAAAAGATTGACCTTTTCTTTTTTAAGCGCAAACCAAAGAAGGCAAATGGGAATAAGGAGGATAGTGGGCGGGTGAATGCTAAAAGTTAAACCGAGGATAGTTCCCAAAAATAAATAATCTAATTTGGTTTTTCGGATCTTGGTCAGAAAGTAGGCAGTGGCAGTAGATAGAAGTATGGCCATATTTGAGGGAGCGACGATACGGTCGAAGTTAATAATTCCCGGGTGGATAGCATATAAAAAGAGAGCGATGTGACTCCGACTCCATTTATAAAGAAAAACCATCGTCAACAAGGAGACCAAAATCACAAAGATATTTCCGGCCAAAGGATTGAGACCAGAAAGAAAATAGAAAGGGGCAAGAAGAAAATAAAAAAATGGGGCAATATAAACCCCGCCTACGGACGTTTCCTGACCAACCAAAGAAAATTTGTGATCAATAATCAGGTTTTTAATCCAGACAGCGGCAGTTTCCTGATCGTAATCAAAAACAGCCAGTCTTTCCAAATTGTAAGCCCGGAGGAAAAGACCAAGAAGGATAATCAGAATTAGCAACCAACTATTTTTTAAAAACATAGTAAAGCGAGACCAAAGCAACAGGAATAATAGTCAGAAAATTTTTGGCTAATTGAACAGGAGCGGAATAATCACCTACATAAAGATAGGGAATATAACGAAGTAATGTCCCGAAAGAAATGGCGGTAAGAAAATAATGGAGTTTTTTGTTTTGGGGCAAAAGGGCGGCCAGACCAATAAAGGTAACCAGATACCAAGGGTAAGGTTCATGGGTAAAGACTACAAAAAGAATAGCAAAAAATAATAGCCATAGAGAAAGAATGATATCTTTGACGGGAATTAAAACGATTGTAAGATATTTCACTCCTGCAGACAGCAAAAGGCTTATAAGCCTAGGGGTCTTTTTATCTAATTTTCCAAAATAGATTGATAGCAGGAGAAAGGTAAGCATGAGGGCTTCGTTGTGAGGACTGTAAAGGGTTTCTAAAATAATTAGCGGGTTTAAGGCGAAAAGTTTTAAGCCTTCGAGTTTTGATATTTTAAAAATAAGCCAGGAGTTGACCAGATAACAGATCAAAAATAAAAGTTTAAAGTTTAATAAAGTTAAAATAAATTTTCCAAAGCCCAAGAATGAGGGGGCAAGGGTTGCCAAAAGCCAAATCGGTCCGTAGGGGTAGGAACGATGGGTCCAGTGCATAAACCGCAACCAGGAATCGGCGGGGAAATCGAGGGCTTTGAAAAAATAGGGATTCTGGCCATAAGTGGTGACGATTTTAGCATCGAACATGTAATTGAAAATGTCATGAGATAAAAATGGATAAGCTAGTAAACTCAATATGCCAATAATGCCAAACGCCAATTTCCAATTTCCAATTTCCAATTTCCAAAGCTTGAAATATAAAAGATAAAGAGTAATTAATAAGATAAAAAATATCAACGTAGATATGGGTCGCTGGTAATAGCCAAGTTGGATCATGGCGTTTTGGAAAGTGAGGAACCAAGGAGCTTGGAGAAGAGTAAGGTTCAGATCAATTTGGGAATAAGAATAAACAGTAAGGCCTAAGAGGGTCAGTAAATAAAAGGCGA
This sequence comes from Patescibacteria group bacterium, assembly GCA_038063675.1. GTDB lineage: Bacteria > Patescibacteriota > Microgenomatia > JAMCZE01 > JAMCZE01 > JBBTUQ01. Next base: position 7,402 of record JBBTUQ010000013.1, read on the forward strand.
TGGTCATTTATCGTAGAGGCCGCGGAGCTGGTTTATTTTCACTCGCAGAACCTCCTGAAACATCTCAATTGACTCTTTGATAAATTTTCCACCTTGTCTTTCTTTAGCTTTGGCCACAGATTCGTCTTTATCTTCCCAGAGAATGGGAACTTCGGCAATTTTATAGCCCCTTCTCTCGACAATAAATAGCATTTCAACATCAAAAGAGCTAACGGTCCAGCCTTTGACTCCGGTTCCGGCAGATTTTATGACGGCAAGCATAGGAAAAATTTCTTTGGCGATTTTTGTTTTCAGACACTTAAATCCGGCTTGTGTATCAACAATGCCAGTTAAAACTATCGAGCGGCGAAAAGTACGAAAAACAAAAGAGGCCAGTTTACGAAAGATGGAAAATTTTTTCCGTTCCAAACCTCGACTGCCGATAACGACGTCGAAGCCTTTGTCAAAATAGGGGAGGATTTTGTCAAGTTCGGAAATGGGAGTGGATTGGTCCATGTCAGCAAAAAGGACCAACTGACCAGTAGCTTTCTGAATTCCCGACCAGACAGCAAGAGGCTTGCCACCATGTTTATTGGCTAAAAAGATAAAACCCTGATTTTGATCACAAAAATCTTTGGCTAAGCGTCTGGATTCGGTGTCTGGAGATTCGTCGTCGGAGACGATAACTTCCCAAGTATATTTTTGTTTGGAAAGATAGTTTTTTACCTCATCAAGAACACCGCGTCGTAAATTCTCGGTTTCGTTATACGAAGGAATAACGACTGATAAATATATTTTATCCACCTTTATAGTGTACCAATTTATAAACGGTTATACCAACCGGGGCTTGTCTGGTTTGAGCTACCTCTGCCCGACCAAAGCCGGCAACTTCCCAAAGCGGATTCCCAAGAGGCGCGCAAGGACCTTCGCAAATGACAATGAGCTGGTTAGTGACGGTGTTTCTTTCCGGGTCAATTTGAGGGTTTTCAATGACGATTGGCTTACTCCCCTGTAACTCAAGAAAATAGCGATAGGCGTGATCACTATTCCCCGGAGTTATGAGAGCAAAATTATAAGGCTGATCTTCGACCATTTGTAAAACAATTTTGTCGACGTTTTTGGTTTGCTCAACTAAATTATTGGGTGGGGTCCAGAGGTACCATTTTTGTATTTGAAGATAAGATATAAAGATAAGGGCAACGATGAAAACCGGCCAGAGCCATTTTTTATTAAGAAGCAGGCTAAGAGTGACGGCCATCATGATGGCGGGAAGCGGATAAAGGTATCCAAAATAATGGCTATGGAGAGTCCCGCGATAAGATCCAAGGCCCAAAACGCCGACGATCAGCCAGACAAGAAGCAAAATCATTTTGGGACGATTGGTTTTATCGGTAACAGACTTTGCGATCCAAATACCAAAGCCTAAAAGAGAAAGATGATAGATATTTTCGGAAATCTTTCCGGCAAAACTCAGGTAATTATCAAAGAGCTGACGGGCAACATCGTCAAAAAGAGCGATAAAGTTTAAAGAGCGAGGAGCAACTGGTGTGCTTTTGCGGGTGAGAAACTCCCAAACGCTTTTTATGTTGGGAAAATTGTGACGGAATTCAAAAATTAAGAAAAGAGAGTTACCCAAAAGAATTCCCAGACCCAAAGAGACAAATTGGAAAAACCACTGTCTGATTGGGAAAAGGAGCATAAGGGAAAGTCCGGCAATAGGGAGGAAAACCAGGTCGATGTAGTGAAGCTGAAGCATAATCCCAACACTAACACCGGCTAAAAAAGTAAAAAGGATTTTTTTTCCGGCGACGGAAAAATAAAGCAGGAAAATTGTTAACAAAGCAAAAAACGGCATGGGGTTTGGATTCCAGGAGAAACGGGACATATCGATCATTCTCGGAGAAATCGTAATTAAAAAGGCGGCAAGAAGGCCAACTTTGGCATTTACGAAATGCTTGCAAAAATAATAAACAAGAACAATAGTTCCCAGGCCAAAAAGACTGGCCATGACAGCTGGGCCAATAGGATCAAGACGAAAAAGCCATAAAAAGGGTAACATAAAATAGTAATAAATGGGGCCAATGTAGAATCCACCGACCGAAGCGGTGGGGCCAAGAAGAGTAAACTTATGATCGACGATCATCTGTTTGACAATCAGAACATCACGGCCCTCATCTCCCAGGAACTGCAAATATTCGGGAAGACGATAGAATCTGATAAAAGCGGCAATGACAAGAATGAGAATTAAGCAGAAGTAGGTTTTTTTCGCCATATAACCTTGCTATACATTATGTAGTTCCAAATAAGACCCAGCCCCACGCCACCAACATAAAAAACCATGTACCAGGAAGAACTCTTGTAGCGGGCCAGACCAAAGATAAGTTCCCCGACCTTTAAACAAGTGTATTGAATGATAACGGAGCCGAAAGAGAGGAGATTAAACTGAAGAAATTTCCAAAGCATTTCTTTGAAAGAAGTTAATTTGCGGTCGGAAAAAGTCCAAAAATTATTTAAAATAAAATTGGAAAGAATGGCCGCTTCTGCGCCGATGGCTCCGGCATTGGCCGGAGTTAGACCGAAGTGGACACCAACGAGAAGGCCGGTGGTGTTTATAAAAAAGCCTATCCCCCCAACAACGCAGAACTTCAAAAAGGAGGCAGATTTTTGTAGGCGGTACCGGAGAGCATAATGAAGGAGCTCTTTGGCATAAGACATGGTTTTCATCTTGGAACGGCCGCCGAAGCGATCAACAAAAATATAAGGTTGTTCCACAATTTTAAAATTTGTTCCCAGAGTTTCAAAAATAAAGGCGGGAACGAACAGCCAATCGGTATGGACGGAAACTTTTGGGCGGATTTTCAACCAAACTTCTTTTTTAAAAGCCCGGTAGAGATTAGTAAATTCATGAATATTAAAAGTGAGAGATAAAATCATCAAAATTATATTGGCGGCACGACTTAGAAGTTTCCGCCACCAAGACCAATTTTGGACTCCTCCACCCGTGGCATACCGGCTGCCGACGACCAAATCCGCAGTTTTAATTTTCTGAATAAAATCGGGTAAACGGGTCGGGTCATTTGACAGGTCGGCTTCCATAGTAACCAGAGTTTCCGCGCCCAGTTTATCAATCGCATAATTTAGGCCTTCGGAAAGCCCTAACCCTAATCCCCTCTTTTTGACATCCAAAAAGAACAGCCTTTTGTTGTTTTTCTGCAACTTTAAAATTATTTCTCTGGTTTTATCGGTTGAGTGGGAATCGGAAACCAAAAGATCAACATTGTGTTTTGACACCTCCTCCACAAAAGCGGAAATATTTTCTTCTTCGTTAAACGTCGGGGCTATGACGACAATTTTTCCTGCCATATTTGACCAATAACTTTAAGGCTTTCGAGAAAATCTTCAGAATCCATTTTACTCCAACCTTTTTCCCGGGCGGCAAATTTTATGGGAATTTCTTTAATTTTAGCTCCTTTTCTTCCCATCTCATAGAGAAGACGCATTTTGTAGGCATAGGATTTACAAAAGATTTTGTCAAAATCAATTTTATCCAAAAACCCTTTGACACGAGCCAGGCGAAAGCCGGTGGTAAAATCGCGCGTGTCGCGCACGCCCAACAGCCAAAGAGCGGCGCGGGTAAAAAGATTCCCGCCGATTGATAAAAATTTTCTTTTGAAACTCCATTCGTCAGGAATAGAACCGCCGGAAATATATCTGGAACCAATAATGTAGTCGTAGCCTTTGTCAAACTCCTCAATAAAACGTTTTATATCTTTGGGGTCGTGCTGGAAATCGGCATCCATTTCCATAACAGCATCGGCATTTAGTTTATCAATGGCGAAACGGAAACCCCGGGCATAAGCCACTCCCAGACCTTCTTTATTGCCTTCCAACAAAAAGACACTCTTGTGTCTTTTAACGATATCTCCCGTTCCGTCCGGAGATTTATCATCAATTACTAAAAGCACCATTTCATGATCTTTTATTTTGGGGAAAATATCCTTAACCAGTGTATCAATCATTCTCCCAATATTCTCCGCCTCATTGTACGTGGGCATGCAGACAACAATTTTTGGCAATTTGTTCACAAAATTGAGTATAACAAAGGGAAAGGGTAAAATATAGAAGATATGACGATCGACATTATTACTTTATTTCCAAAAATGTTTACTGGGCCGTTTGATGAAAGCATTGTTAAGCGGGCGCAGGAGAAAAAGTTGGCGGAAATTAATCTTCACGATCTGCGAAAGTTTGCGATTGACAAACGGGGAACAGTTGATGATCGGCCGTACGGAGGAGGAACGGGAATGATTTTGCGGGTTGATGTTTTAGCGGCCGTTTTGAAAAAATTCAAAAAGGCCCATAAGATTTTGCTTGACCCTCGCGGAACAAAATTTACCCAAGCTAAAGCACGTGAGTTGTCAAAATTAAAACAGATTGTTTTGGTGTGCGGACATTATGAGGGGGTGGATGAGAGGGTAAGAGAGCACTTGGTGGATGAGGCGATTTCAGTTGGTGATTATGTTTTAACCGGCGGAGAAATTCCGGCGATGATTATTACGGATGCAGTGACAAGACTTATTCCGGGAGTTTTGGAGAAGCCGGAGGCAACAGAAATAGAAAGTTTTTCAAAACGATCTCGCAGGAGCTGCTCTTGCGAATCTGATTTTGAATATCCGCAATATACGAGGCCGGGGGAATTTAATGGGTGGAAAGTACCGGAGATTCTTTTGTCAGGAAATCATGAAGAAATTAAAAAGTGGCGTGAAAACCATTTCTGATAGGCTGATGTCAAGTTCTTGTAATAGCATCCAGCGGGGGTCGATAAACAAGACCTGAACCAACCAATGGCGGCCAACGAAGTTTTGATTGTTTGGTCAAAAAGTAGCAGAAAAACATCACTGCAAGCCACGGAGGAAGTCCTAAAAAAAGAATATCTTTCTGACTTTGTAGTAAATCATTAGCAATCCGTTTACCTTCGTTCTTTTGAAATCTTCGCAAACTTTCTTTTGGAACAGTTTGATCAATCTGTAGTTTTATTTTATATTTTTCCATCGTGTCCCTGTCAATTAAACACAACCCATTTGGTAAATCTTCTGACAAATCTACAAGAGTATCATACTGCCCCCACAAGTCCATTATGACTCTTGACTGACGATTATCTCTGGTCTCATTATCCGCAACCACCAATGACAAAACTTGAAGACTTTCAAATAAATTCAAATAATTTCTTAAAAACACACGTTCTCTCGTTGGAGGCCTCTGTGTATATCTTAAGTCTAGGTCTATAAGAATTCCTCTTAACATTCTGGACAAATGAAATTTGATCCTATTTTGTAGAACCAACGGATAATTTATTAAACTTTCATCAACTAATTCTCTCTGCAAATCAGTCTTTTCACTCTGACCGTTTAGAGACCTAATTTCTTTTTGGATCATTTTTCTAACGGGAATTACAAAAACAGATTCATCTGCTGCTGAATCTAATATTCGCGCAAACTTATAAAGGTTTCCGCCAATTTCTCCCTTCTGGGGCCACACCGTTTTAACTGTTTTAAGAAGAACTTTCGCGGAAGAACTTTTTTCTGAGCTAAAGATGTCCCGATAACGCTCTGAAAATGGCTGTAATTCTCTATTTATCATTTTTGTGACAGAAATCCTTAATATAGAGTGACAAAACATATGGCAAGGTAAGCATCTTTAAATCAGCAAGCCAAGAAGCTTTCTCAAAATACCTGACATTCATTGCGACAGCGTCATCAAGAGAGACACTGCAACCTTTTCCAATTAATTCGGGCAAACAATAAAGGCCATATCTAGAACCACCGTATAAGTGATCCACGAACTCTTTATAAGGAGTGACGTTCTGGTTCATTACCCATTCCATTTCCGTTTTTGAGAACATCCTCGGCCCAATCAAATCAACTTTTCCTGAAACTACATTAAAAATTTGAGGTGTTTCATCAAGACGCAAGGGACGAAGGATTTTTCCTAATCGAGTAACCCGTGGGTCATTAAAATTGTCACGATTAAAGCCTCTAATTGTTTTGAATCCCGCATCGTTAGCCAATTTTCCTTCCTGTAATTCTGCTTCCTCACACATAGTAACTATTTTAAATTTTGGAGTAAAAACATTGTCTGGGTGAATATTGTGACCAAAATCACGTATTGATTTTCTCTTTTCAGCAAGCAGGACGATAGCCCCAAATAAAAGCGCAACAGAGGCAGCTGGAGTAAAAGCGGTCGCAAGAAACGGGGCCTCGACCATCCTTTTCATTCTACTCCGAAGGTATTTTTCTCCATGGATTTTGGGGGGAATATTACCCAGAATATTACTAAGGAATAGTTCGTGTTCTGTCGAAAATTGATAGTCCATCCTATCATTATAGGATAATATGAATAGCGAAGCAACTACGGAAATTTTTAGAAGTTTTTGCCGAAGAATTTAACGACTGGAAAGTGCCGGAGATTCTTTTATCAGGAAATCACAAGGAGATTAAAAAGTGGCGAGGGTCTAAAGGGTCGTTTTAAACTCCTTAACCGCATTTAC
>JBBTUQ010000014.1:0-8571 GCA_038063675.1 Patescibacteria group bacterium
TGCCCATTTGGCGCCCCTTATCAAACATATTGGCAACCCCGAGTTTTTGGAGGATTTTAACGGCAGGGATGTTGTAAGAAGAAGCCAGAGCGGTACGGACAGTGACTTTGCCATGGAAGCGGCTGTCATAATTTTGAGGGGAGTAGGGAGGAGAACCGAGGGTTTGATAAGTTATGGGTCCGTCATCAATGACAGTCCCGGGAGAAATGAGGCCTTTTTCAAGAGCGGCGGCATAGTTAACGACTTTTATGGAAGAGCCGGGAGAACGTTGGGAGAGAGTGACATTGACATTACCATCATAATCTTTGGCAAAGTAGTCTTTGGAGCCGACCATAGCTAAAATTTCTCCGGTTTTGGGATTGGTAACGAGAGCGGCGCCGTTGCCCACCTGTAAGTATTTCTGTTCCTCGACTTCGCTCGAAATTATAATCTCTGTTTCTTCCTGTAAGTTTAAATCGAGACTGGTGATAACTTCCAGGCCGCCTTGCTCAACCGTGCGGATGCCATATTTTTGGGTGAGAATGTCTTTGACATACATGACAAAATGGGGAGCTTTTATTTCCGTGGATTGAGGAGCGTAATTAAGATTTTCCGTAAAAGCGGCGTCAGGTGCTTTCATGGCCAGGAGGACATCTTTTTGACGGGATTTGGCCAGTTCCGGATGAGAGCCAAAGGGTGAATAGACCGAAGGAGCGGAAGGAAGACCGGCCAGAAGAGCGGCCTCGGCCAAACTGAGATCTTTGGCATGTTTATTGAAGTACGTTTGGGAGGCGGCTTCAATGCCATAAGCGGCCCCGCCGTAGGGGACTTGATTTAGATACATTTCCAGGATTTGGTCTTTGGAATAAAGGCGTTCGGTCCAGAAAGAAAGGATGAGTTCTTTAACTTTCCGGGTAAAAGTTCTTTCAGGAGTAAGGAGGGCGGATTTAATTAATTGCTGGGTAATAGTGGACCCGCCCTGTTGCGGCCTCCCCTGGATGTTGGCAATAAAGGCGCGGATGATGCCAAAAGGATCAAAGCCAAGATGGCGGTAGAAATTTTTATCCTCGATGGCAATGGTGGCTTCAGGAATATATTTGGGAAGATCGGAGAGTTTTATGGGAGTGCGGTTTTCGCGGGAATAAATCTGATAAAGAAGGAGACTGTGGCGATCAAAAATTTTGGTGGTGACAGAATAGTCATGGTTGGCGAGGGCTTTGGGGTTTGGCAAAGCAGAGAGGAAAGAAACGGTACTGTAAGGAATAAAAACAAAAAGAAAACAAGCGAAGAAACCGGCGGTGATAAGGAGAAAATCGCGGGCAAAAGATATTTTTGGTTTTTGATAGATGATTTTAAGGCGAGGTTTTTTGGGGAAGTATTTTTGATAGGGGAATTTAAGGATGAGTTTGTAAAACCAGGCGAAAGTATTAAAAGTGCTACGGAGAATTTCCCAAAGAGACCCTAGGACCTGAATGGTCTTTTGGAAGAACCAGACGACCGTCCAAAGGAGAATCTTTAGAAAGAAAAGAACCGGCCGGCCGAGAGCAATAAAAAAAGACGCCATAGCATACCATTGTCCAGTATGCTTCCCAAGCCAAGAGGATAGTAACACTACTTTATTTTTTCTGCAATGACCTGCCACAAGGGGGAACCAACATTGCCATCATAGCCCAGGGCCCAGATGGCAATGCCGGAGAGATTGGCCTGATTAACAAAGTCCAGTTTTAATCCCAGAGATCTTTCGTTTTCAAACCAAACCTGGCGCCAGGTGCGGGAATCTTTGTCAAAATAGGAGAACCAGGGAGATTTGGAATAATCATCAAAATTGACGGAAGAGTTGGTTTTAGAAATGGTTTCTAAGGTGCGTTTATAAGTAGAAAGAGCGGGGCCAAAAGAGCTGGCGCCCAGAACGAAAGAATTTGGTTGATTGTTAAGAACCGGCCACTCATAGCCATAAAAAGGAACGCCGAGGACAATTTTTGCAGGAGATGATTCACGGAGATAATCAGCAATGGTGGAATAAACGTCATACTCATATTTTTCTTTGCCAAAAAGGGGAGCGATCGGACCGGCGGCTTGAGAATTCAGACGGGTAAAATCGTAGGCCATGACAATGACATAATCAGCAGACTTGGATATGGTTTTTATGTCATAGAGGCGGACTTTCCAGACAGCGTCAGAAAGAGTGGCCACGGAGAGGGTCCCACCCTGTTGATGAATGGCCGTAGTTAATTCAGAAACAAAATTACTAAAGTTTTCGACCATATAGTTAGGGGGAACCCCAACGTATTCGAAGTCTAAATTCACGTCAAAAGTTAAAAAGTTATTAAGTTTAATAAGTTTAATGGTGTTGTCAATGACTTTTTGGCGACGAGTGGGACTATTTATTACCGCGGCAATGGTGTCCTGGTTCATGCTGGAAATCGTTAACCCAAATTTGCGGTCAAATTTTTCTAATTCACCAAGACGAGCGTAACCCGGGTCAGCTTTGTCAAATTCGCCGTTGGATTTAACGGTAAGAGAAAAATAATAGATCACATCAACATTTTTTAGAGTTTCGGAATTGACGTCTTTTATGGTCCAGAAAGGAAGAAAGCCGAAGACTTTTTTCGGTGAAATATTTGCAAATAAGACTGTTGGGAGACTGGGAACGGGAGATAAAATAGTATGGGAAGGAGAAGTAAATAAAGACGCAAAGAGGCCGAAAATTAGAATGATTTTATCCATGCCGTGATTTTAACACGGAGCTATTCGTATAAAAATTCGGAAAGAGGGCAATCGGCGCAGAGGTCTTTTGGAATTATGTAATAAAATCAAGATAATTTTCTTTATTTATGACCTCAAAGTGAGACCCCGGGTAAGTCTCTAAAAATTCTTTTGGCTTTTTGGTTTTATCCTTACTCCATTTCATTTCAAAACCATAAAGTTTTCCGTCCCGCTCTTCGATCAAATCAATTTCTTTTTGGTCATAAGTTCGCCAGTAGAAGTAATTGGCGTAAACGTTTTTATAGTCATTTCTTTTTGCCCGTTCGGCAACACAGTAATTCTCCCAAAGGGTGCCAACATCATCACGCGAGCTTAGGGGATTAAAATTAGAGACGAGAATATTTCTGATTCCATTATCCCAAAAATAGTAACGGGGGGTTTTTGTATATTCTTTGCGAAGATTTCGACTGTAGCCTTGGCGAGAGAAGATAATAAAAATTTTCTCCAAGAGTTCAAGATACCGCCGGATAGTGTCCGGGTGAACATTAAGGTTTTGGGCCAGCTCCAGATAGGAGATATCATGACCGATTTGGAAGGCAACAAGCCGTAAAAGATTGAAGACGAAAACAGAATCTTTTAAATTGTCGAGGGTTAAAATATCTTTTAGTAAGTAACCATCACGGAGGTTTCTTAAAATTTTCCTTTTTTGATTATCTGTTATAGAAAAAACTACCTGGGGGTACGATCCGTAAATAAGCCTTGTTTCTAAGTTAACTGCAGTTTCCAAAGGGTTTTCGTTTCTAAAAAGTTCAAGCTGAGAGAGGGGGTAAAGTTTTAGAAAAGTACTGCGACCAACAAGAGGTTCACCAAGTTTGTTTTTAAGATCAAAAGAGGAGGAGCCGGTGACCAGGAAAGAAAGCTTCGGAAGAGTGTCCACGGCAAGCTTTAAGTTGAGGCCAATGTTAGAGATATATTGGGCCTCGTCAATAAAAACCGTATCATATCCGGCGGTGTATTTTTGAATCACTTCCACGCGCTGGGAAGAAAAGATTTCTTGAACCCTCATGTTTTGCCCGTGAAGATTTAATACTTTTTTATTTTTTAATTTTTTCAAAAGATTTTTTAAAAGAACAGTTTTCCCAGTTCTTCTTGCTCCAAAGAGGCACACAACGTGGGCGGGCTTCAAGGATCTAAATAGCTCCTTTTCTATAAACCTGGCTATCATGGTGTTTCTATTTTACTAAATACGAACACCGTGTCAAGGGGCAATTTTACAGGGGGCAGTCGACACAGAAGTCTTGCTGGAGGGGGTCGGAGATAAAAATGTGGTCATCTCTTTTTTGGTCCCAGACATCATCAGTCTTAGTGGGAACGGTACCTTTAATAAAATACTCCCCGCGGGTGGGGCAGTTGTTGGCAGGGAGAAGTCCCGAAAGAGAACAGACTTCTTCAAAAACAATATTGTCCGGTTTGAGGGGCCATTCGGCGGGTTTATCTTTGAGCGCTTCGGCCATAATTTTATGCCAAATGGGAGCGGCGCCGGTGTTGCCGGATTCCAGGTAAGGGCTCATAGGAGAATTATCATTATTGCCGACCCAAACGGCGGTCAGAAGGGACGGAGTATAGCCAATCGTCCAATTGTCACGTTTGTCTTCGGTGGTGCCGGTCTTGACAGAAACTACTTTATTAGGAATATTTAAAATTGATCCGGAGCCAAAGGTGATGGACCGGGCGGAATCATCGAGAAGAATATGAGAAATTAAATAAGTCACTTCGGCGGGCAAAATTTTTGATTTGAGGTTAAAAGGTTTGGGAGAATTTTTCTCTAAAACTTTCCCGAAGCTGTCTTCCACTTTTAAAATAGAAATTAAATCCTGGCGGTAACCGGCATTGGCAAAGACGCCAAAGGCGGTGGCCAGATCATACATGGTGACTTCACCGCCGCCGAGAGCCAAAGAGTAACCGTAACGGGACTTGTCAGTGAAAGTCGTGATACCCAAGGCGGAGGCAACGGCAATAAACTCGTCAACGGTATTAAGGGCGAGTTGCTTGACGGCGGGGATATTGAAAGAATTGCCAAGGGCGAAACGGGCCTGGACCACCCCGTGGAACTTGGCGTCATAATTTTGGGGGCAGTAAGTTTTGCCGTTAAATGGGGGAAAGCAAAACGGGCCGTCGATCCAGGGAGTGGCGGGGGTGGAATTACCCTTGAGAAAACCCAGAGCATAATTTAAAGGCTTGATGGCCGAGCCGGGCGAGCGGGGAGAGAAAACCACGTTGACATTGCCGGAGCCGGAGGCAAAATAATCCTTGGAGCCAACCATGGCCAGAATTTCTCCCGTCTGGGGGATAGTTATCAGGACGGCACCGTTGGAAACTTTTAGATTTTTCTGTCTCTCGACTTCGCTCGAGACGATAGTCTCGGCGAATTTTTCTAAATCCAGATCTAAAGTGGTGGTGACTTTCAGACCACCTTTTTCCACAAGTTCGTCACCATATTTTTTGACCAATTGCTCTTTAACAAAGAGAACAAAATGAGTGGCGAGGGTGGGTTTTTTGGCGGAAATATATTTTATTTCTTCGGACAGGGCTTGGCCATAGTCTTTTTGAGAGATAATTTTATCTTCCAGCATCCGGTCAAGAACTTCTTTTTGCCGCGCCTTGGCTCGACCGGGGTCAGTCCCAAACGGAGAATAATAAGTAGGGGCTTGGGGAAGGCCCGCCAGAAGTGAGGATTCGGCCAAAGTTAAATCGGCGGCGCGTTTGCCAAAATAGTTTTGGGAGGCTTCTTCGACACCATAGGAGGTGCCTCCATACGGCACCTGATTTAAATACATTTCTAAGATTTTATCTTTGGAGTAAAGACGTTCGATCCAGACGGCAAGAATAAGCTCTTTGATTTTTCGAGTGATGGTACGCTCGGGGGTGAGGAGGGCGGTTTTGGCTAACTGCTGGGTGAGAGTGGAGCCGCCCTGAAGCCGGCGGTAGAGAACCATATCTTTGACCGCCCGGGCAATGCCGCCGAAAAAATCGATAGCGCCGTGTTTGTAGAAATCTTTGTCCTCGATGGCAACGGTGGCCTTTTTTAGATAATCAGAGATTTGAGGGAGAGGGAGATTGGTGCGGTTTTCGTCAACATAAATGGAATAGAGAAGTTTGCCGGTGCGGTCGTAAATTTTGGTGCTTTGGGAAGAAGCAGTGGCCAGCCTGGCCGGAGAAGGAAGGTCCTTGATGATTAAGATAGAGAATATTAGAAACGAAATGACCACGCCGAAAATAATTTTTATCATTTTTTCTCTTTTCATGGGGAAATTATATTATAAAAAAAACATCTTGACAAGATTGTGGTACCATAGTACCATGGTACTATGAATACGATTGCGACCAATGTCAGATTCCCCGAAGATGATTATAAAGAATTGAGGTTGTTGGCTTTTGCTCAAGGGCAAAGCACCGCTTCTTTGATTCGGCAAGCGGTATCTTTCTATAAAAACCGGAAAATGTCAACTAAATTGCAAATTTCTTTGGCGGAGAGATTGAGAAAAGTTTCCGTAAAAATAAATATTCCCGTTTTGGAATTAGTGAGAGAAGGCAGGAAGTTCGAATGAAAAAATTGGTAGTTGACGCTTCGGTTTGCCTTAAGTGGGTTTTTAAAGAAGAAAATTCAGACAGGGCCAGACTTTTATTAACGCAACAGGGAAAAAATGAAGTTTTACTTTTGGTTCCGGCCCTTTGGGAATATGAGATTGTCAATGGTTTTGCTTCGGCTATGTTGCGTAAAAAAATATCTTTTTTGCAAGCCAGAAAATTTTTGAAACTGGTTCTGGAAGCGAATTTAGAAATTATTTCTATGTCTGGTCTTTTGGAAAAGTGTTTGGAAAACGCGAAAAAATATCAGATTTCCGCGTATGACAGTGCCTATGTTACTTTGGCCAGAGAAAACGGGCTTATTTTGGTTTCCGCGGATGACCGGCTGGTGGAGAAAGTTGGGGATAAAAAATTGGCAGTTTCTTTATAGAATTTTTTTGGAGATTTTTGAAAAATGGTTTTTTGATATACTGTAACCATGAAAATTACGAGGGTGGCGTTTTTGGGGTATGCGGATTCAAAACCGGAGGATCCGGAATATAAAGCGGCGGTGGAGACGGCCAAGATTTTGGCGGAGAAGGGGTATACCATAATAAACGGGGGCGGGCCGGGGATTATGCGGGCGGCCACGGAAGGAGCGCATAAAGGAGGGGGAAAGGTGATGGGAATAACCTATTATCCGGAGGCAAAAGAGCAACACTTTGAGGGGAGAGACCCGGAAAATAAATTTGACGAAGAAATTGTGACGGCCACTTATGTAGAGAGGACCCTGCGGATCATGTCCATGGCGGATGTCTACATTATATTTAACGGGGGAACGGGGACGATTTCCGAATTCGGGATGGCTTGGGGGCTGGCCCGGATTCATTTTGGCCACCACCGGCCGCTAATTTTATATGGCCAATTTTGGCACGAGATTATTGAGGCAATGGGGAAAAATATGAAACTGCGGCCGGAGGAACTGCAGGTTTACCACATTGTCACCAGCCCGGAAGAGGTGCTGATTAAAATTAGAGCGCTTGAAGGAGGAGAGTAAATTTGTAATTTGGCCTTGACAAATCCAAATATATATGTATAATTGGAAGTATGTATTCCAGATTACTGGTACCACCAGCACAAAAAAGTTTTTTTCTCTTTGGTCCCCGAGGGACAGGGAAAACAACATGGGTTAAACAAAATTTCCCCAAGGCTTTGTACTATGATCTTTTAGATCCGGAAATATATCATGATTTTTTAGCTAATCCTCAAAATTTGGAAACTTACACCGAAAAAGAAAAGTTTGACTGGGTGGTTATAGATGAGATTCAACTTGTTCCAGAGTTATTAAACGTTGTTCACAGGCTAATTGAAAGTAAACACTACAAATTTATTTTAACCGGTTCTTCGGCGCGAAAACTCCGTCGGGGTGGGATAAATTTGCTTGCGGGTAGAGCATTGACATATTTTATGCACCCACTAACGGCGATAGAACTCGGCAAGGATTTTAATCTTGAAAAAATGCTGGAATTTGGGGCTTTACCGTCGGTTTTTTCCGAAGATGACCCTCAGAAATATCTGTCGAGTTATGTAAAAACTCATTTATATGAAGAAGTACAACAAGAAGGAATGACTAGAAGTTTAAGCGCGTTTGCCCGGTTTTTAGAGACCGCTAGTTTTTCTCAAGGGTCAGTTCTTAATGTTTCGGAAGTAGCACGAGAAGCAATGGTGGAACGCAAAGTGGTGGAAAATTATTTTACAATTCTAGAAGATCTATTGGTGGCAGTTCAAATACCCGTTTTTACCAAGCGAGCCAAGCGAAAAATGATTGTCCATAACAAGTTTTACTTTATTGACGCTGGAATCTATCGGACAATTAGGCCTATGGGCCCATTTGACAATCCTAGTGGTGTTTCCGGGGGAGCCTTAGAAACTATCTTTTTACAGAATTTGAGAGCCGTAAATGATTATCTTGATTTAAGATATAAATTATTTTATTACCGGACAACTACGGGGGTGGAAGTGGACTTTGTTCTTTATGGAGAAAAAGAAATCATAGCCATAGAAATAAAAGGGTCAAATAAGATCGCTCGTTCTGACCTTCGGGGGTTAAGAGCCTTTTTGTCTGATTATCCCATGGCAAAGGGATATTTATTCTATGGAGGAAACCATAAAATGTATAAAAATGGGATTGAAATTTGGCCAGTTAAGGAGGCCTTATTGAATCTTCCAAAGATTCTTGGATGAAATTGGAAGTGAAGTTTGTTTAAACAATCGATTGCTGGTAATATGGAATTATGTTTGATTTTGTATGCGTGGGGG
>JBBTUQ010000015.1:0-3098 GCA_038063675.1 Patescibacteria group bacterium
CGGGAGTATTTGTCCCGGCAGAAAAACTTTCCTGGGTCCGCCAGCTGGCAGATTGGCAAAAGGAGGTAACGGATAATCAGGAATTTATGAAAGAGTTGAAATTTGACGCTCTTTCTCATCGCATTTTTGTTTTTACTCCCAATGGAGATGTCAAAGATCTTCCCATTGGAGCAACACCAATCGACTTCGCATATGCCCTTCACACGCAATTGGGAGATCGCACCACTGGGGCAAAAGTTAATGGCAAAATGGTGAGGTTTGATTATAAACTTAGATCAGGGGAGGTCTGTGAAATTATATTGGCAAAAGAACCGCGCAAGCCGAAGATTGACTGGTTGCAGTTTGTAGTAACAAACCTAGCAAAAAGAGAGATACAAAAAGGGTTGAGAACGCCAATACTTTAAGCTATCATAAGAACTATGGAGAGAACTTTAATTAAAGATGCGATTTCGAAAATTGGGGAAATAGTTAGGCTTTGTGGCTGGGTTAATACCCGACGGGATCATGGAAAAATTGTTTTCTTGGACCTGTCAGATCGAACGGGTGTAATTCAAGTAATTACTGATCAAATCGTGAACGTTGGCTCGGCAGTGGAAATAATCGGATCGGTAAAAAAGAGGCCGGAGGGATTATTTAATCCGAAACTTATAACTGGAGAGATCGAATTAAAAGCTAAAGAAGTTAAAATTTTGGCCCAGTCAGAAACTTACCCCTTTGACATGGGGAAACCCACTCTAGATTTGGAGCTTCCTACCCTCTTGGACTTTCGAAGTCTTACGTTGCAACATCCAAAGATCAAGGAGATATTTAAAGTCCAGGAAACGATTCTTGAAGCTTTCAGAAAAACGGCGACTGGATTGGGATGTACTGAAATTGTGGTTCCCACAATTGCTGCTTCAGCCACAGAAGGCGGAGCCGAAGTTTTTGATTTTGATTATTTTGGACACAAAGTTTATCTGACCCAAAGTCCACAACTTTATAAGCAGATGTTGATCCCGGTATTTGAGCGGGTTTATACAATTTGTAAAGCCTACCGGGCAGAACCGTCAGTGACCACAAGACACCTGACGGAATCGACACAAATGGATTGTGAATTTGCTTTTGTAGATTTTTTACAGCTTTTGGGCTTACTGGAAGAGGTTGGGACAAAGATGGTGAAAGCTGTTGAGAAAAAAGATGGAGAGATCTTGGAGGATTTTGGAGTAGATAAAATAGCTTTTGGGAAGATCCCCAGACTAAAACTTCGCGAAGCCCAGGAAATCATCTTTAAAGAATTTGGTCGGGACGTAAAAGAAGAAAAAGATCTTAACGCCCAAGATGAAATAAATATCTGTAAATGGGCTCTGGAAAAACACAAGAGTGATTTTGTTACCATCACCCACTTTCCCACAAAAAAGCGAGCATTTTATACTATGCCGGATCCGGAGGATAAAGAATACAGTCTAAGCTATGATCTACTTTTTAGAGGCTTGGAAATTTTGAGTGGATCGCAAAGAATTAATGATTATCAGCAGTTAGTCGAGACGATAAAAGATCGGGGGATGAATCCAACGGATTTTGAAATGTATTTGATGGCGTTCAAATATGGCATGCCGCCGGAAGGAGGGTTTTCTTTTGGGCTAGAAAGACTGACGAAGAATATTTTGAATTTGGAGAATATCCGCGAAGCCTCATTGTTCCCAAGAGACATGGAAAGAGTGGATAAGCGACTTCGTAACGAATGAGATTAATAATCATAATATTGACCGCAATCGTCCTTTTTCTGTCAGTGGGGAAAAAACAGATTTTGGAGCCTAAATTGCCGGAAGTGAGAGAAAGTGAATTTGATAATTTTAACTTATCAAGTTACCCGGTAAAGACAGGGGTAGAAAATCCGCCGGAGATTAGCGCTGAAGCGTTTATTGTGGCAGAAGCGAAATCGGGAGTAATTCTATATGAAAAAAATGCTGGCGAAAAACTTCGCCCAGCTTCAACGACAAAACTAATGACCGCCCTGGTGGCCTTAGATTATTTCAACCCAAATGACACTCTGGCAGTAAAACGGCTAGTGAATAACACGGACGAATCGGAGATGGGTTTAAAAGTTGGCGATCGATTGACAGTGAAGAATTTACTCTATGGCTTATTGATTCCATCGGGTAATGATGCGGCTTATACTTTGGCAGATAACTATCCCGGGGGAATTGAACAATTTATTTATGCAATGAATGAAAAGGCGAAAAAATTGCACATGTATAATACCCATTTTGACAATCCTGGGGGAATGGATAGCAATAATCTATACACCACGGCTAGAGACTTGTTGGCTTTAGCAAAAGTAACTACCGACGATAAATTAATTTCTGAAGTTATTAGAACCAATTGGACGGATTTGACTGACGTAACAGGAACGAAACATTATTATCTTCAAAACGTTAATCAATTGTTGGCTTCTTATCCGGGGGTGTTGGGAATTAAAACCGGATACACGCTGGAGGCGGGAGAATGTCTGGTGGCGGCGGCTAAACGGAACGGAATCACAATTATATCTGTAATTTTAAAAAGTGATGACCGATTCAGAGAAACCGGAGAGCTTTTGAACTGGGCGTTTGATAATTTTCAATCTACTCCCCCGTCCATGTTGGACTAATGGCGGCCACGTAGGCTAAAAAACCGTTCTCGTCAGAGAAGACGACGATTGGTTGAAGAAAATTCTGATATTTTTGGAGTTCAAAGTAGGCATAATAAATTTTACGAATAGCAATTTGTTTGGGACTATTGGGGCGTATTTGAACGATGAAAGCTCGACCGTCTTTTAATCTTTCGAAGGCGTCTTTGAAAGAAATAACCGGATAGGTAGCCCAATTTTCAAAATCTACAGGAAGGAAATAATACTTAGCCTCAAGAATCTTTTTGGTTTGTTCAGAATTACCGGAAAAAAGGATGGAAATCAACCCTTGCTTGGGATCCGGCGGAAGAACCGGGTAACTGGATTTTCCCTGAGTGACATTTTTTCTCTGAAAAGTAACGGCAATGGCATCGGCTTCGGCCAGACTGGTGGCGGGGATAAGACGATCGACGTCAATTTTAAAGAAGGCGATATTTTGTTCATCGGTTAA
>JBBTUQ010000016.1:0-1509 GCA_038063675.1 Patescibacteria group bacterium
TTTTAGAAGCCTGCCGTCATTTGAAGAATTTGAGGAAAATTGATTTAACAATTTTACCGGTCGATAAATACGGACAAATAAACCTTAAAGATTTAGAAAAAGCGGTTAAGGCGGAAACGGTTTTAGTTTCTATTATGTATGTCAACAACGAGGTGGGAACGATTCAGCCAATCAAAGAAATTGGAGAGTTTTTAAAAAGAACCAATCCAAAAATATATTTTCACACCGATGCCACCCAAGCAGTCCAATATTTAGATTGCCGGGTAGATAGTCTGGGCGTGGACCTACTTTCTTTAACCGGCCATAAAATTTACGCCCCAAAGGGAGTGGGGGCTTTGTATATCAAAAAAGGTATTCCTTTGGTTCGGCAGATGGACGGAGGAAATCAGGAGTTTAAATTAAGAGCCGGGACGGAAAATGTGCCCAGTATTGTGGGACTAGGAGAAGCGATACAATTAATACCAAAAAATAAAAGTCCGAAAACTCTTTGCAATAAGTTAATTCAAGAGATTTTAAAAATTCCCGGAATAAAACTTACCGGTCATCCTACGAAAAGAGCGCCTCATATAGCTTCGTTCGTCATTAAGGGAGTAGAGGGAGAAGCCGTTGCTTTGCTTCTTTCTGACAAGGGAATTATGATTTCCACGGGGTCGGCCTGTACCAGCACAGAGTTATCCCCATCGCACGTTCTGACCGCAATGGGTATCCCGCCGGAGGTCTCACACGGATCGGTCAGATTCTCGCTGGGTAAAGAGACCACAAGGCAAGAAACAGAATATGTAATCCGAGTTTTACCGGAAATTATTAAGAAATTAAGAATCATGTCACCAAAATTATGAAGACGGTTTTCGATCAGTTATACTCAAGGAAAGTCTGGAAACACATTCGAAATCCCCAAAACATGGGGGAATTGAAAAACCCCGACGGGGTGGCAACAGTAGGCAACCCGGTTTGCGGTGACATAATGAAGATCTATATTAAAGTTGGTAAGCGAAAAACAAATAACGAAGAGTATCTTCAGGATGTCAAATTTCAAACCTTGGGCTGTGGGGCAGCTATTGCCACTTCCAGCATGATTACGGTAATGACTAAGGGGAAATCGCTTAGTCAGGTTAAGAAGATTACCAAGCAGACACTCGTTGACGCTTTGGGTGGTTTGCCGGTGGTTAAAATTCATTGTTCCGTTTTAGCCAGCGATGCTTTGAAAAAAGCGATAGAGAATTACAAAGCTAAATTACGGTATAAAATGAGAGATTGATCTTCGAAGATTTTTTTAAGGTCTCTTGACTTGTCTAAAAATTTGTAGGTTTCCCAGTCCGATTCTTTGGCCAGAAGAATATATTTTACGCCGATGACCGCGGTCGACTCGCCCCATTTAATTCTGTCAAGGACTTCTTCCCCTGCTAAATTTACTCTCTCTTTTTCTATGCTTAATAAGCCTTCAATGTGTAAAGATTCGGGCCGGACGTCATGAGAATATAATGATTTTGTCTCGTAGTTCTGGGCGGA
>JBBTUQ010000017.1:0-6595 GCA_038063675.1 Patescibacteria group bacterium
GATGCTGTCCCGCCTAAGCGGGATGAGGGTTCGACTCCCTCCTGGCCCACAAAAATTTATTTTTGAATTGTTGCAGTGAATTCAACGGAGAAATTTTTTGGGGTGGGATCTTTGCCTTCGAAAAAAACCCTGACGGAATCTCCATAATAAAGCTTGAACGAATCCTCTCTGGAGACAGCAATAGAAAGTTGTTTGGCGGTGCCGCCCCAAATATCATTAATTTTTGGATAATTGGGGTCGTTTTTGATATAAATAATCGAATTTTCCGGTAAGGTGGGGTATTGTTTGCGAAAAATATCGAGATTTTGAGTTACCAGTTTGCTTCTTTGGATCATGGGGTTTGTCTGCAGCGTGAGATTCCGGGAAAAGATTTGGAGAAGACCGAAGAAAAGGACAAAAGAAACGATGAGATATTTTTTTGAAGAAGCGAGAAAACAAGCTAAGAATATGGAAAAACCGGCCAGGGCGGTTGTTTGATGATAAGGGTATTTATTTTGAGGGAAGAAAATAATTGGGAGAAGGAAGATTAAGTAGAAAGCCAGGAAGAAAAAAGAAAATTTTTTAATTTTAGTGATGGCACTAGTAATTAATGTTAGGCTTAACAAGCCAAAAAGCGAGAAAATGGCGACACTTTCTTTAAAGAAAAATCGCCAAAGATTGGGGACAATCGAAAATCTCGGACCAATGTAGTCCATAAACATTTCTGGCAGACCTATCCCCCACCAGATATACCATTTCAAAGTATTTAAGGCCTGAAAGTTGACAATTAATTGATAATTTTCCGTTTCCGTAAAGCGAAATTTAATAAAATGGACGAAAAGATAATAGGCAAGAATTAAACCAAAAGGGATAAGTTTTTTTGGCTTCGGATTGATGAAAAACAGCAAAAGAGGAAGAGTTATGGCGGTTTCTTTTGACAAGAGGGCGAGGATAAAAAAGATTAGGGAATAAAAAATGAAGTTTTTCCTGTAAAAAATTGTGGAAAGTAAAATGAAAGTTGTTACCCCCAGTTCTTGCATGTTGCTGGCCCAGCCAATAGCTACAATGTGGTTTTGACTAGAACCATATATAAAAGCAGACAAAAGTGGCAAAAGTCGGCCGGCTTTCGGGAAAAAAAGTTTGGCCAGTTTATAGACCAAGAAAACATTTAAAAGATGGACGAGAAGGCTGGCGAAGTGAAAGAAAAAGGGCTGGAGGCCAAAGATTTTTTGCATAACTCCAAAATAAAATTGGGTGGTTAAGGGACGATAAAAGGTGTAATGAGAAGTGATAAAAGAGTGTTCGGGGGTAAAGAAGACGAAAAAATCTTTAAGATTGTTGGTTTTAGAGATAAGAAGACAGAAAAAGTCGTCCTGAATAAAATTGAGGAAGAGCAAGGGCGAATAAAAAAGGAAGATAGCAACCAGTAAGATTATTAGCGGAAGTTTCGATTTCATCCGGAATTAGTTTACTACGGAGGTGATTTTTAGTAAAATGAGAAGGCTGGGCTGTTAATTCACTGGTAGAATGACGCGTTTACATCGCGTTCGCAGTAGGTTCGATTCCTACACAGCCCACCGTGACAGCATATTGCCCGGTCGTCTAATGGTAGGACAATGGACTTTGGCTCCATTTATCTAGGTCCGAATCCTAGCTGGGCAGCAGATTATTTCCTTGTAACTGTATATGTGGTTGGGAAATAGAGGAAGATGGCGGGGAGGTCTTCGGTGATGGCTTTTTGAAATTCAAAATATTTGGCTTTCCGGACTTCGGGATCGGAAGTTTGTCTCCCCTCTTCCAGAAGTTTATCTGACTTGGGACTTTTATAGTTAGTGATATTTTGGAGAGAGGTGGAATGCCAGAGAAGATATTGATCCGGATCTTTGGGAATTTCAAAAAATATCAAGAGGGCTTGGTAATTTTCCGGCAGACTTTCGTTGAGATTAACAGTCACCTCCATGCCGATTTTTTCCCAGGCGGTTTTAATTTTTTGGGCGGTGTTTTTTAATTGCGGAATGGTGGTTAGGGTGATTTTGGCGCTTTGGGAGGCACTAGTTTTAGCTAGCAGGCTTTTGGCATTTTCAATGTCCTGGGGATATTTTTTTAAGTTGGGGTTGTAAGCCCAGGAGGCGGGAGAAAGCGGCCCAAAACTTTGAACCCCGTCCCAGGAATTTTGGGGGAGAGAATAGGCCAGGGCCTGGCGAAAACTTTTTTCACTAACGCTGTCAGAGGCGGCATTAAAAAAAATTGCCGCCTGTTGGTGGTAATTAATATCCGGTTTAGAAAGAAGATTTAACTCATTTGTTAAATCCTGAATCCCTTCCAGTTTTTGGACTTTACCCAAACGAAGAGCGGTCACGGCCATTTTATCGGTAGTAAAAAATTTGTAAGTTTGAAGTCGGCCGGGTTTTTCCAAAACCAGAGTATCCAGAAAACGGCCGGATAATTTAACGGATTTCAGATAATATTCCCCAAGACCAATGAGGCCGGGGCGAAAAATCGGTTGGTTGACGACAATCGGAAGCGGAGAAAAGGGATCCGCCAAAATAAATTCGATAGCATCAGATCCTTTTGGAGTAATTTTTACGTCCTGGAGTTGGTAATTAATGTCTGAAGCCGTGAGGGGCTTGCCGTCGTGCCAGATGAGGTTGGAGTTAAGTTTAAAAAGATATGTCTTTCCGGAGTCCGTGGCGATCCAGCTTACCGCGGCTGACGGAGTAGCAGACCCATCGGGAAGAGCTTTCGTCAAACCAAGACTTAGCTTTTCCTGAATATCTAAAGGGAGGGTTTGGAGAGTATAATTTCCGGAACGGCCGATTATTTCTTCTTGGGGTCTGGCGGCCAGATAAGGTTTAAAAAATTTTACAAAAAATAAAACTAACAGAAAACCGCTTAACAGGGCAAAGAAAAAAATTTTGTTGTGCTCGAGAATATAGGCCCAGAACAGTTTAAAAGCGCGGCGTATCATTGAATAAGTATCATCGCCAACGATGAAAGGGCAAAAAGGATGGTTAAGATAATAGTGGCGTTAAAAAATATTTTTTCCATTCCCCTTTTACTGGAGTAATGTTCCCCTGTCCCGCCCCAGGTGGAACCCAGGCCGGTGCCTTTGGCCTGAAGTAATATCAAGACCAAAAGTCCAAGAGAAGAAACTAATTGGAAGATATTGACGATTAGTCGCATAGGGATAGTATAACACTACGGATAAAACCTAGAATAAAAGCTGACAGAATTGTCACCATGATGATGTTTAGGGGAATGGGGTCAATAGTTACTCCCAAGTTGGCAAAGCCCGGGAAGGTCCAGGCAGAGATCCAGATTTTGGGTAAAAACATGGTTAGACTGTAGAGAATGGCGGCATCAATTATTAGACCGATAAGACCAAAAGTGAGAAAATTTATGGGACCGGTGATGATGTTTAAGATAGGCTTAAGTAAAAGATGAATGGCGGTAAAGCCCAGGCCAACCAAAAGAAGAGAGTCGATGCCGGGGGCAATATGAAAGCCCCCAATGTAATAACTGGTCACAAAAAGGGTAAAAAGATTTATCAAATAATGGCGCAAAAAATGCTTCATTTTGAGTGTACATTTTAATGTGCGACCGCACACTGTAATATACATCTTATTTTTCGTTATTTTATTTTGTATCGTTTAAGAAATTTTTTAAACTTCCTAAATTTCTTTTGTTTGAATCGTAGTGATAGGTTTTTATCCCAACTGATTGGGCGCTTTTGACCGCTTCCTCACTATGTTCAAAATAGATGACATCATCTTTACTCAAATTAAAATGTTGGAGCATTTTTTCGTAGTATTGTGGGTCGGTTTTTTCAGGGTTATGTTTTAGTGTGAAAACTTCATAAGGCATTTTGTCCAAACCAAATATTCTGTTTGGAAAAGTCTCCAGCAAATCGTGCATTTCCTTAAAAATACCTTGACCTTCTATTATAAATGCATGTACGGCGTCAACAAGAATAGTTTTCATAAGATAGACTGCTTCGTCACTACGTTTCTCGCAATGACAGAATTTATTGTAACAATTTATTGTAACATTTTTTTCTTGCGGATCAAATGATATTTTAGGGTGTACATTTTAGTGTGCGATCGCACACGATAATGTACACTCTATTTTTGGAAAAGGGAAATAAAAAATCTGTAAAGCAAGTTTATTTTGACATTAAATTTGAGAGTTTTGCCGCCGGACTTGATGGTGATTATACTCTTTTGACCAAAAGACCAAATTTCCGGCCTTAAATCCAAAGGAATTTTACGAACGGCATACGGCGGGAGAACAATTCTATTAAGATGATCAGGGTTAATTTTTACTTTGGGTGATGAGAGAGTGATTTCTCCGGTAGTGATTAGGGTCCGGCCAACGTTTTTAAGAATAAGATTATTGTCAACTAAATCAATTTCTGCCGCGCCGGCAGTAACAGCGGGAACGGCAGAGACAAAGGTGATTTCAATATCTTTTGGCGGTAAGGGTTTTATCGGATCTGAACCATTAATAGCCAGAATAAAATGGTTCAGATCAAAGTTGTTAAAGTAATCTATTCCGCCGGTGGTTTTAGCCCAGGTCGGGTCTATCATCCGCCACGTCCCGCCCAAGGCGGGATCATAAAACTCCGGCCAGGCATGAAGCGGATTTTTTTGCTTGGTGAAAGCGTAGCCGCTCAACTGTCTTGAGGGGATATTGGCAGCGCGGGCAAGAGCAATAAACAAATCGGTAAACTCCATACAGGTGGCACTTTGGGGGTTATTGAGGGCGTTTTTGGCTCCCAAGCGGGGAAGATTTTTTTCGGTGCGGGTAATATCATAGGTAAGGAGGGTGGAGACAAAACTGTAGATTTTGTCCGGTGATCCCAGGCTTTGGGCAATATTTTTTATTTCCGTATCATTGGCTTCCCAATATTTTTGTGGCAAGAGATAAATTGTGGGATCCGGGAGAAGAAGACTGAATCGTGGTTTGAGAAAGACTTGGGCCTGACCTTTTGAAATGACGGTAATTTTTTGTCTGGGACTAAGAGAATATTTGCCGATCCAATTTCCATCGGCATCAACCGTCACATCAAGGGGTTTCGGGTCGAGGTTGGACAAAAAGACTTTTTGGTATTGAGTATCGGGGGGAAGGACGATTTCCATAGTAGCGGGATAGAAATTTTGGTTGAAAAGCTTGTGAGTAAGGGTAAAATCAAAGACTTGGAAATCACCAAAAGCCACGGATATCCCCGCGTTTTGAATTTGGTCTTTGGTCCAATAATAATTTGTTTGCGGTTGGGGTTTGAGATATAAAGGGTCTTTAAAACTGGAGGGAACTTGGAGGGTGACATTGTATTGGTCGACGTTTTCCAAACTTGAGGGTTTAGGCAGGGTGATTTCCCAGATCCGCCCGTTTTTTTTAGCAATTTCCGAACTTTCAAAAACAAGAGTCCAGTTTAGGGTTTTGTCTTTGCCGTAAATGGTCTCATTGAAATTTATTTTAATTTCCCGTTCTTCGCTGTCTCCAGCAGTGAATACGTGGAGGGGGCCAAGTTTGTCGAAGGCCCGGAGATTTTGAATTTGGGCGGTGCCAATGCGGCTGGTATATTGGGAAGCATAAAATTCGGAGGTGAGATTTGTCAGACGGATGTTTTGGGTAACGGTGGTCAATCCCGTTTCCGAAACGGAGTAATTGATATCATAAGAAACGGAGAATTTGGGGGATTCAGCCGCGCTAACAGGATGTGCCAGTACGAAAAAAAGGAAGATTAACAATAGTCTTTTTGACATAGTAAGTTCCGGTTGACAGTTGGGTTTTATTTGTCTATATTTTGGGTATGCCGGTGGTATTATACAAACGACAGCGGGAAATTGTTGAATTTATTCGTAAGTATATTGCAACGCACCAATATTCTCCTACTATAGCAGAAATATCCGAGGCGATGGGGACAAATTCGCCGGCGACGGTTCATGAGCATTTAAAAGTTTTGGAGAAAAAGGGGGTTATTGCGAGGGCCGCTAATGGTGTCAGGGGGATAGAGATTGTTGAACCTGAATTTTTATCCCCGATTTTGTTGGACGAAAAAGAATTGCCCCTTTTGGGCTATATTGCAGCGGGGAAACCGCTTGAGCCGTATAGTGATCCCAATGCTACTTTTGCCGTGCCAAAAAATCTTATACCGGCCGGGAAGCAGGCCTTTGTTTTGAAAGTTAAAGGGGAATCGATGGTGGATGATGGGATTTTTGACGGAGACTTTGTGATAATTCTTAAGCAGGAAACGGCAAATAACGGGGATATTGTGGTGGCCCTTTTGAAAAACGGATTGGCAACACTGAAGAAATTTTTTAAAGAAGAGAATCAAATTAGATTAGAACCGGCCAATTCCAAAATGGCTCCCATCTATGCCACGGAAGTTATGGTGCAGGGAAAGCTCGTGGCTCTTGTCCGCCGCTACTCCTAGAGTTATACTGTTTCTCATGCATTTTGATTTAGCGGGGTTTATTAAGGCGGTGGGGTATGTGGGGGTTTTTGGAATTGTGTTTGCGGAGAGCGGATTGTTTTTTGGTTTTTTTCTGCCGGGGGATTCGTTGCTTTTTACCGCTGGCTTTTTGGCTTCGCAAGGATTTTTGAATTTCCCCTT
>JBBTUQ010000018.1:0-1264 GCA_038063675.1 Patescibacteria group bacterium
TTATAAAATAATCGCCGGCGTAGATCCAAAAGATGCTACTACCCGAGAATTTTCCAATATTTCTAAACCCGTAAAAACCATCGGCTTACCCAAAGAATATTTTCGTTCTGAATCCCAAAAAGACGTAAACAAAGCCGTACTAACTGCCGCTAAAGTCTATGAAAGACAAGGCTACAAAATTATTGATGTTTCTTTATTTGACCCAAAATACGCCATTGCCGCTTACACTATTTTGCAAAGATCCGAAGTTTCATCAAACCTTGCCCGCTTTGACGGCATAAGATACGGCCACGATAGAGACTTCTTTAACGAAGAAAATAAAAGAAGAATAATATTAGGAACTTACACGCTTCAAGCAGGATATTACGACGCTTATTATAAAAAAGCCCAGCAAGTCCGATCTCTAATTATCGACGACTTCAAAAAAGTCTTTGAAAGTGTTGACCTATTGCTGGCCCCTACTATGCCTACAATTGCCCCAAAAATTGGCGTAACTTCCGGCCAATCGATGTATGGAGAACTGGCTGACATTTTAACTGAACCCTCCGCCATAGCCGGTCTACCCGCCATCTCTATTCCCTGTGGTTTTACCGAAGGCTTACCGATAGGCCTGCAGTTAATTGGGCCTGCCGGCTCCGAAGATCAAATTCTTGACACTGCCGAAGTCTACGAAAAGCAAACCGCCTGGCACTTACAAAAACCAAAATTATAAAATATGATCTCGCAGGAGCTGCTCTTGCGAAGCTAATATTTAAATGATTAAATATCAACCCATTATCGGACTCGAAATCCACGTAGAATTAGCAACCAAGAGCAAAATGTTTTGCGGTTGCCCGGCTGACCACTTTGGAAAACCACCCAATACCCAAACCTGCCCCGTTTGTTTAGGCCTTCCCGGCGCCCTACCTGTCCCCAACAAAAAAGCCATCGAGTGGACAATCATGCTGGGTTTAGCTTTAAATTCTCAAATAAACAAAACCTCATTTTTTGACCGCAAAAATTATTTTTATCCCGATTTGCCCAAAGGTTACCAAATATCCCAACAATTCCAGCCTTTTTGTGTCGGTGGAAACCTGGATGACATTCGCCTTAATAATATTCATCTTGAGGAAGACACCGGCAAACTGCAACACAAAAATGGCGAGACCCTTATCGATTTTAACCGCTCGGGCGTTCCTCTTGTAGAAATCGTCACCGAGCCCGACTTTCGCAGCATCGAAGAAGTGGATAAATTCTTAAAAAAACTTCAAAGAATTATCCGCTA
>JBBTUQ010000018.1:1364-2723 GCA_038063675.1 Patescibacteria group bacterium
CAGCAAACCCGGGGCTGGGATGAAAACAAAAAAGTTACTTTCCCCCAAAGAGGCAAAGAAGAAGCCCACGATTATCGCTACTTTCCCGAACCGGATATCCCCCCCATCGATACCTCCGTTTTTCAACCTGTCATTCCCGAATTACCTGGTGCCAAAAAACAACGCTTTATTGAAAAATATACTTTAAGCGATTACCAGGCCAATATTTTGACAGAAAACAGACAAACGGCAGATGATTTTGAAAAATCAGTCAAAGAAAATCCCCATTTTTCTCCCCTCGAAATCGCCAATTCCGTTATCAACAAAAGACCCCTGGTGACAAAATCGTCTACACCCATTGATGAAAAAAAACTTGATGAGACAATCCAAAAAGTCCTCTCCGAAAACCCCAAGGCCGTCGCTGACTATAAATCCGGCAAAACTCAAGTCCTTGGCTTTTTAATTGGTCAAGTTGCTAAAACAGACCCTGCGATTGATAAGAATATCATCAAAAAATATCTGGGACAAAAATTGAGCTAATTCATATATTGACAAGAGGTGCCGCAAATTTCGAAAGATCTAATAGGAATCAGTTTCGGAAAATCTAACAAATTAATTGTAGAAGTTTTGCCTTTTCTCTGTTACATTAACTCCTGATGTCTTCTTATGTCTCGCTTCACACTCACTCGGAATATTCCCTCCTCGACGGACTAAGCAAGACCAAAGATTTACTTGCCAAATGCAAAGAGTATGACATGCCCGCTCTGGCAATTACTGATCATGGGGCCATGTACGGGGCCATAAAATTTTACCTGGCCGCTAGGGAAGCGGATATTAAACCTATAATCGGAGTTGAAGCCTATCAGGCCGAAAAGAGCCGGCTTGACAAACAGGCCGCCGCCGAAAGAGATATATTTCATTTGATTCTTCTGGTCAAAAACTATACCGGTTACAAAAATCTGATGAAAATCGTTACCGCCGGCCACCTGGAAGGCTTTTATTATAAGCCTCGCATCGACTGGGAAATTTTGGAAAAATACCACGAAGGCATTATCTGCACCTCCGCTTGTTCCGAAGGGCTAATCGGTAACTATTTATCCAAAAATGAACTGACGAAGGCTGAAGAGACTGTCCGTCACCTCCAGGCGATCTTCGGTGAGGATAATTTCTATCTGGAAATTCAATATCACGAGGGACTGGATCGCGTAAATGAAATCTATGAGCACATAAAAAAACTTTCTCGGAGCCTGGGGGTTCCTCTGGTTGCCACCAACGATTCCCATTACACCGATAAAGAAGATGCCGAAGCTCAGGAAACTTTACTTTGTATTCAGACCCAAAAAACCTGGCTGGATAAAAATCGCCCTTTATCCATGATTG
>JBBTUQ010000019.1:0-7439 GCA_038063675.1 Patescibacteria group bacterium
CTTCTACCGGATAGTGTCAAAGAAAAGCCACAGATTGGCTTGATAATGGCGGTCGGGCCGGGGGGAGTTTCTGATGATGGCAAAAAAACGATAATGCAAGTTAAAAAAGGACAAAAAGTGATGTATAAAAAGTGGGGCGGGAATGAAGTCAAGGTGGGAACGGAAGAATGGTTACTGGTAGAACAGAAAGATATAATGGCAATTGTCGGAGATTAATATGGCTAAGCAATTAAAATTTTCAGAAGACGCCAGGCAGGCATTAATAAAAGGGGTTAATATTCTGGCTTCTGCTGTTGTCGTAACCCTTGGACCCAAAGGACGAAACGTGGCACTTGATAAAAAATGGGGGGCACCGAATGTGGTTCATGATGGCGTTACCGTAGCCAAAGAAATTGAACTAGTTGATCCGTTTGAAAACATGGGGGCACAATTGGTTAAAGAAGCCGCTTCTAAAACAGGAGACGTAGCCGGAGACGGAACAACCACCGCTACTTTACTGGCACAATCCTTGGTTAACTCCGGAATGAAGGCTATTGCCGCCGGGGCAAACCCCATGATTTTAAAAAATGGTCTGGCTAAAGGAGTTGAGGCCGTGGTCTCGGAAATTCAAAAAATGAGCAAGCCGGTAAAAGGCAAACAGGAAATTGAACAGGTAGCGACAATTTCCGCCGCGGATGTGCAAATCGGGAAATTAATCGCCGAAGCTTTGGACAAAGTGGGCAAAGACGGGGTGGTAACTGTGGAAGAAGGCAAGGGTTTGGCCATGGAAATTGAATATAAAGAGGGAATGGAATTTGATAAAGGGTACGCCTCGCCATATTTTGTCACGATTCCGGATAAAATGGAGGCGGAAATTGAGGATCCGTATATTTTAATTACTGATAAAAAAATCTCTTCGCTTCAAGAACTACTCCCCTTCCTGGAAAACTTGATTAAAGTCTCCAAAAATTTGATTATTATTGCTGATGAAATTGACGGAGAAGCGCTGGCGACGCTGGTGGTAAATAAACTGCGGGGGACGTTCAACGCGATGGCAGTTAAGGCTCCGGGGTTTGGCGACCGACGAAAGGCCATGCTGGAAGATATTGCGATCTTGACCGGCGGGACGGTGATTTCTGAAGATACGGGACGGAAATTGGATAGTGTTACTTTGGAGGATTGCGGACGGGCGGATAAAGTTTGGGCGGATAAAGATAACTGCCGAATAATCGGCGGTAAGGGGAATAAAGCTTTAATGACGGCCCGGGTTAAACAGATTAAGACCGAACTAGATGATACGACTTCGGATTATGATAAGGAAAAATTGCAGGAGAGATTGGCAAAGCTGGCTGGTGGGGTAGCGGTAATCAATGTGGGAGCGGCTACGGAGGTGGAGCTGAAGGAGAAAAAAGAAAGAGTATTGGATGCGGTGGCGGCCACAAAAGCGGCGGTGGAAGAAGGAATTGTCCCCGGCGGCGGGGTGACTTATATCAGGGCTAGAAAAACATTACAAGATTTGAAAAAGACCTTGGCGACGGATGATGAAAAAATGGGAGTGGATATTCTTTATAGTTCTCTAGCAATGCTGGTGCGAATGATTGCCAGAAATGCGGGCGCGGATGACGGGTGGGTACTCAAGACCATCGAAGATAATAAAATCCTGGACTTCGGGTTTAATGCGTTGATCAATGAATTTGAGCCGATGCTGGCGGCGGGAATTGTGGACCCAACCAAAGTTTCAAGGCTAGCTTTGCAAAATGCGGCCAGTATTGCGACGATGATTTTGACGACGGAATGTTTGATAACGGATATCCCCGAGAAAAATCCTTCGACAGGCTCAGGACCAATGCCCGGAGGCGGAATGGGGGGAATGGGCGGAGATTATTAATTCCAGTCTTTCTTCTTCTTGTAAGCTAGTCTCTTCTGAAAAAGATTCTCCCGGAAGCCGCCTTCTTTGATAAATTTTTGTTTTAGGGATTCGATTTGTTTATCTAATAAATATGCAGTGCGGGTGCAAAGCATAATCATCAGATTCCCAGCAATTTCTGGGTTTTGTGGGATATGAGGGAATTGGGGGATATGGGGAATCGGGTTATTTATTGCCCTCAAATCCCTCATTTTCCTCATTTCCGCATTGTCTTTCGGCCAAATATGCAGATTGTGTTGACGTAAAAAGTCCTGATAATCTTCCAAAAGTTCAAAAAGAGATCCGCGGGCGACCCCCAAAAGTTTGATATAACTTTCCAGACTTTCGACGGTGTAGCCTTCGACAATATTTTGTTTTCCAGAACGAGCGGCTTGAGTCATTTGGTCGCGTTGGCGCAAAAGCTCTCGCCCAAATAAAAATTTAGTACAAAATTCCGCTGTTAAATCGCAAATGATAAGGGAGTACTGATAGGTTAGGAGATATTTATAACCAGCTTCCACCGTAGAACTATTTTACCACTATCTCCGGTAATATCTCCGCTGGGTCGATGGTTTTGCCATCCTGATAGATTTCTAAGTGCAGATGGGGGCCAGTGGAAAAGCCGGTAGAACCGACTTTACCAAGCTCGGTTTTTAAAGTGACCTTGTCCCCGACCTTAACCTCAATTTTGGACAAATGGCCATAGAGAGAGCCAAAGCCGGCACCGTGATCAATGATGACGTGATTGCCGTAGCCGAACCAATCAGTTTGGGCAAGTTTGACTTCCCCATCCATGACCGTGTAAACCGGTTTGCCGGAGTCGGCCACAAGGTCCATCCCACTATGGAACCAGCTGTATCCACGAGAGATGTAGTTAACCTCGACAGGGACCTGAACGGCGACTTTGGTAGCGGTTTCTACTTTTGAAACCGGAGTGGAAATGTTAATGACGGGAATGCCCCCAATATTAGCGGCCAGAGACAAATTCGGAAGAAAAGAAAAAACGGCCAAAAGAAGGACGATGACAACCGATAAAACCCGACGGAATTTACGGTCGGTTTTAACTTTGGAGAGAACTTTCCCAAAAGAAAAAATCCTCGAATAGGTCATAAAAAAATTCTCTTGCGAGAACTGAAGAGATTATAGCATGTTAATCTTCCAAATGCAAATTTTATAAGATTTGATTATTTATCTGTAATCAACTTCCGCGGCCGCGAAAGTTGTGTCAAGATATAACAAATAACGAATGACTACGAAAATGATGTAAAATGCGATCATGGATCAATTAGAAGAGATTAAATCTAGGGTGGATATTGTTCAGTTTATTTCCGAATTGGTTCCCCTGAAAAAAGCCGGGAGGAATTTTAAAGGATTATGTCCGTTTCATAGTGAAAAAACGTCTTCTTTCGTGGTTTCCCCGGAAAGGCAGATATGGCACTGTTTTGGGGCTTGCCAGACGGGCGGAGATATCTTTGGGTTTTTGATGCGCCGGGAAAATATGGAGTTTCCGGAAGCGTTAAGAACCCTGGCCAAGAGAGCGGGGGTAACCCTTAAGTCCTACCAATCGACGGAAAAAACCGCCCAAAAAGAGCTTATTTATGAGCTAAATCACTTAGCCGGCGAATTCTATAGCTATATTTTGCTGTCACATAAAGTGGGAGAGACGGCGCGAAAATATCTGGAGAAAAGAAAAGTTTCAAAGGCCTCGATTAAACTTTTTAACCTTGGATACGCGCCGGATTCCTGGGATTCTTTGATTCAATTTATGCAAAAAAAAGGGTATAAACTCCCCGACTTAGCAACGGCGGGTCTGGTAACGGTTTCAGAAAAAAATCACTATTTTGACCGATTTAGGGGCCGGGTTATGTTTACGCTTTACGATCACCGGGGAAACGCGGTGGGGTTTGCGGGAAGACTTTTAGACCCTGATGCTAAAGAGGCAAAATACGTTAATACCGCGGAGACGCCGGTTTATATCAAGGGGAATATTTTATACGGCTTAAATACGACCAAAGAAGAAATAAAAAAAGAAAATTCGGCGGTAGTGGTGGAGGGAGAAATTGATGCCATCCAAAGCTATCAGGCGGGAGTGCAAAACGTGGTGGCAATTAAAGGATCGGCACTGACAGAGATGCAGGTGAATTTGCTTAAACGTTACAGTGAAAACATAATTTTATCCTTGGATACTGATTTGGCCGGAGACGCGGCGGCCCACCGAGGAATACAAATCGCGGATAAGGCCGGATTAAATATTAAGGTGGCAACTTTTGACGGGGCAAAAGACCCGGACGAACTTATTAAAAAAGACCCGGGACTGTGGCGAAAAGCCATCGGAAAAGCGGCGCCATTTTATGATTACGTAATAGATAACGCGGCGCAAAAATACGACCCAAAAACAGCGGACGGAAAGAAAAGAATTGTTTTGGAAGTGGCAAAATTTTTGGCGCCAATTGAGAATGCAATTGTTAAAACTCACTATCTTAAGAAACTGGCAAAACTGGTGGAAGTCCAGCAGACGGATGTGGAAAAAGAAGTGGATAAACAGGCTCGGAGGGAAGGTCTCGGGGCCCAAATAAAAGAACCGGAAGTTG
Organism: Patescibacteria group bacterium; assembly: GCA_038063675.1. GTDB lineage: Bacteria > Patescibacteriota > Microgenomatia > JAMCZE01 > JAMCZE01 > JBBTUQ01. Next base: position 4,477 of record JBBTUQ010000019.1, read on the forward strand.
CACCGCCAGTGGCGGGGGAAACCCGCCGAAGCAAGCTGGAAAGATATTTATTGGCGATTCTTTTCCAGACGGAGGACCGGCCTCGCCTTGGCGGGGTTAAATTTTCCAATATTGCCTTGGCCAAGATTTATAAAAAATTTCAGGCCGCTAAAAATATTTCAACCGCTGATTTTATCAAAGCCCTTCCCACAGAGTTACAACCCCTGGCTGACGAATTATATCTTTATGAGCTTGGGGAAGAACACGAAAGTATGGAAAAAATTACCAAGGAACTTACGGAACTGACTATTCGCGAGAAGATGGAGGAGTTGAGTAGAAAAATAAACAAGGCTAAGGATAGTGAAGAAGAAGATAAGCTAACCCAAGAGCTTAACAGACTTATTCAAAGGGTGGACTTTTAGCGTCGCCAAGCGTAGAATTAGATCATGGCGGCAAAAAAGATTAAGAAAATTGAACTCTCCGAGCAGGCGAAGGAACTTCTAAAAAAAGCCAAGAGTAACGGTTTTGTGACCCAGGAAGAGGTGTTGGCGATTTTCCCCAAGGCCGAAGATCACATTGCGGAATTGGACGAATTTTACGATCAACTTCTAATTCATAATATCGATCTTTTCGAGACCACCATGAGCGAACTTTCCGAAGGGGAAGAGTCGATTACGAACCTGGAAAAAGAGCTTGGAAGCCTGGCGGCTTTGGATGACGCCGGGTCAACGGATCCGGTGAGAATGTATTTAAAAGAAATCGGGAGGATAAAGCTTTTAAACGCCAAAGAAGAAGTGGAATTGGCGAAAAAAACAGAAAAAGGAGATAGAAGGGCTAAAGCAAAATTAATTGAATCGAATTTGAGACTGGTGGTTTCGATCGCCAAAAAATATATTGGACGAGGCTTAACAATGCTGGATCTTATTCAGGAGGGAAATCAGGGTCTAATCAGGGCCACGGAAAAATATGACTGGAGACGGGGATTTAAATTTTCAACATACGCCACCTGGTGGATCAGACAAGCTATAACCCGGGCCATCGCCGATCAGGCCAGAACGATTCGTATCCCCGTCCACATGGTGGAAACAATTAACCGTTTTATCCGGACCCGCAACCGCTTGACGGCAGAAATGGGCAAAGAACCGACGCCGGAAGAAATTGCCAAAGAAATGGGAATTGAAACGTCGAAAGCTTTGGAAATTATGAAAATTTCCCAGGAGCCGACGAGTTTACAAACGAAAATCGGTGATGATGAAGATTCGGTCTTGGGAGATTTTATTCAGGATACTACTCAACCGTCGCCATATGATTCCACCAGCCGCGTGTTGCTGAAAGAACAACTGGAAGAGGTCCTGGCGACCCTTAATGATCGGGAGAAAAAAGTCCTGATTATGCGGTTTGGACTGGAGGACGGGAAACCAAGGACTCTAGAAGAAGTAGGCAAAGCTTTTGGAGTGACCCGGGAGCGTATTCGCCAGATCGAAGCTAAAGCCATCCGCAAACTCCGCCACCCCTCGAGGGCGAAAAAATTAAAAGATTATTTGGAATAATTTGGGCAAGAATTCCAGATTAGGGTTTTAATTATTTCTTTAAAATAATAAAGAGGATTGTCAAAATAAAATAAGACCGGGCCTTTTTTGATAAATTGTTTATTTTCTGAGAGAAAACGCTGGTATTCTTTTATTAATTCGTGGAAATTGGTGGGATTAAAAACTTTATATTTAATTTTGTTTTGCCAGAAAAAACGAAATTCTTCATCGCCGGTCCATTTAGTAATGTGAAAATCACCGGAGTATAAAAGAGGATAATTTTTTGGAACGATGGACATGGCTTCTCCCCTATTTTCAAAAAGCCAGAAATGATGAGAAAAACCGGGCAGGCGACGGGGACCAGTCTGCCAATCGGTTAAATTAAAATGGGAAAACTCCATTTCGCGCCCACGGGAAGGAGTGGCGATGAGGCCCCGCTTGGCCACACGAGACATTTCATCGATGGCTAAAAAAGGGTTATAAATATCTTCCAGGGTGTGGGTGCAGAGACAGACATCAAATTCTTTGTCTTGGAAAGGGAATTTTTGACGGGCAATATCTACTTGAACAAAATTTTTGGCTTTTAGTTTGGAGGATTGATAAGGGGTTTTTTCGGGACGAACAAGATCAAGAATCGTATCAACCTGAATTTCGTTGTGTTGCTTGGCACTGCCGCCAACATCCAAAACGCGGTCGGTAGGCTTGATTTTTAGCCTGTCAATGATTTGGACGTCAGAGATGGTCATAAATGAGAAATTTGCGTTTCACAGATTCATTATACTATGTTAAAATCAAGCAGGCTTTATATTCCCCTGTGGCGCAACGGCCCGCCTGCAGAAGCTATCGCTTCAGCGATTGCGGGCAGGTAGCGTGGCACGAGTATAATTAGAATATGGATAAGTTTTATTACACATATGTGCTAAAGAGCCTTGAGGATAATAATTTATACATTGGCTGGACAGACGATCTTAAAAATAGATTTGGTTTGCATAATGATGGTCAGGTTTTATCAACCAAAAGTCGGTTACCTTTAGTGTTGGTGTATTATGAAGCTTGTTTATCTAAAGAAAAAGCAATTACTAGAGAAAAAACTCTTAAAACTGGTTTTGGTAGAAAGTTCCTTAAAAATCGAATATAACATTCCCCTGTGGCGCAACGGTAGCGCGGCCGCCTGTTAAGCGGAAGGTTTGATGGTTCGAATCCATCCGGGGGAGCCATTCGACTCACTTCGTTCGCTCATGGCTATAGCCATTATAAATAAAGGCGAATGTCCTGAGCGAGGAGCGCAACGACGAGTCGAAGGAAATAATGTTTACTGTATATATTATTCGTGACCAAAACGGTCACCTCTATATAGGTCAGACAATTAATGAAGAAAGCCGCCTTCATGAACATTTTTTAAAATTATCTAAATCTGCCAAATTTATTAAAGATAATGGGGACTTTAATTTAGTA
>JBBTUQ010000020.1:0-1980 GCA_038063675.1 Patescibacteria group bacterium
TGGTCAAAAACTGAAGATATTCGCTGGGACGACCGGTTTTGTCAATAATTCCGGCAATGAGATTAAGGCGGGACTGGAGGTGGCGGACTTTGTTTTCAAAAGGAGCGGAAGCTTCGACAATTTTTACCTTGCGAACAATATTATCCGAGAGGTCCGAGAGATCGCGGTCCAGTTTAAAGCGAGAAAGAAAAGCCGCCAGGACAATAAGCTCGGTGATGACGATGATATAACGACCGTAGGTGAGGGCCCATTTTAAAAATTTTCCCAGGGGGGTTTTGCCAAGGTCGTCACCGGGCAATAAATTGATATCCGAATCGAGCGGTTTTTCCATAGTTTCAGCATACAACAATTAACAATGATAATAAACTACCGTGGAGTGTCAACAAGAACATACTTACTATGCGATCGTGAGGGAAGTGTGTTAGAGGAGTTTGGAGAGGCGGGATTGAAGGCGGGAGGCTTTGTTGCGATGAATAACGTTAGTTTTAGCAGCTTTGTCCAGGGCGGAAGCAAGTTTGGGAAAGATTTTAACACCGGGTTTGGCGCGGAATTTAGAAATAAGGTCGCGGAGGTTATTTCTGATGCGACGGTTTCCCGCCGCGCGGGTTTTAGCCTGACGAAGTTTTTTAATTGCCGATTTAATTACGGGCATAATCTGTGTAGAATTGTATCATAAAATGAATAACATCATCAAGAACGGGAAAAATTTGCTTTTTTTCAGACAAACCAATATTCTTTCCGCGGCGACGGTTATAGGCTTGGCGGTTTTGGGATCAAGAGTTTTGGGGTTGTTACGCGACCGGCTGCTGACTTCCCTACCCGTGGACCAACTGGATATCTACTTTGCGGCTTTTAGACTCCCCGATCTTATTTTCCAAATTCTAGTCATGGGGGCGTTGACCACGGCTTTTATTCCGGTGATTACCTCTTATTTATCCAAAGGAGAAGAGGGTGAGGCCTGGAAAGTTTCGTCAACCATAATCAATTTAGCAATTGGATTTTTTGTAATTCTGGCGATTCTTATTTTTGTCTTTGCTTATCCCCTTTCCCAATTTGTAGCCCCGGGATTCCCACCGGAAAAACTAGCCATTATGACGGATTTGACCAGAATTATGTTGGTTGGGCAGCTGTTTTTTGTTCTTTCAAATTTTTTATCGGCGATTATTCAATCAAGTAAAAGATTTCTAATCCCGGCCCTGGCCCCGATGGCTTATAACTTGGGAATAATCTTGGGGATTTTGTTTCTCTCCCCCACGATAGGGATTTACGGGCCGGCCTGGGGTGTAATCTTGGGAACTTTTTTGCACTTTTTGATCCAACTTCCGGTGGCAAAACACATGGGCTTTAAATATGGATTCGTTTTAGACATAAAAAACAAGGGGGTTTCGGAAATTGGGAAGCTTATGGGGCCAAGAACTCTGGGTCTGGCAGTAGCCCAGATTAGTTTTACGGTGGATACGATTCTGGCTTCGCTGATTTCTACTTCTTCAATTACGGTTTTTAACTTTGCATCACACCTTCAGCAATTACCGATCGGACTTTTTGGCGCCACGATTGCCCAGGCGGCTCTACCAACACTGTCAGAAGAACAGGGACAAGATAATTTAGAAAACTTTAAAAGCACGGTACTAACTTCTTTTCATCAGATATTATTTTTAACTCTTCCGGCGGCGGCAATTCTTATTGTTCTGCGCATACCGATTGTCCGTTTGGTTTTTGGAAGCATCACTTTCCCTTGGGAGGCAACGGTGTTAACCGGGAAAACGATGGCTTTTTTGGGAGTGGGGATTTTTGCCCAGAGTATTATTCAGCTTTTAGTCCGGGGATTTTACGCTTTAAGGGACAGCGCCACACCGGTTAAAATTGGCATTGGGGCGTTTGTGATAAATATTATTGGCAGCCTGATATTAATTAAGGTTTATAATCTTCCTGTTTGGGGGTTGGCAATTTCTTCCTCAATTGCCGATTTAATAAACGCCG
>JBBTUQ010000021.1:0-10361 GCA_038063675.1 Patescibacteria group bacterium
CAATATAAATATGCTGTTGTCTGTCTTTGTCCCCCAGATACACCGGCCGTTCCATTCCCCGGTACACCGATTTCCCAATGTACATTCCCTTTTCCGCCAGCCCCGCCGGCGCCGGCGCCCGCTTGGCATTTAGCCAGTAAATATGCGGCGTCTCCACCGATTTATTGGGAAAATGAAAAACTGTCGCCAGTTCGTCCGCCGTCAAAACCGGAGGGTCCTTAAACATTGGCTGGTATCTATAGATAAAGTCCATCATAAAATTATTCTGCACCCAAATTTTATCTCTGGAAAAACCGTTCAAATCTCCGTTAAATTGCTCAAAAGTGGCCCTGACATTGTCTAAAATCATCTTGGCCGAGGGCTTTTCCGTGGCCGTGGCCACGATCCGGATTGAAGTCTTAAACCCGGGCTTGCTGGTTTTATTCTCAATCAGTTCTAAAGATTTTGCGTCCACGTTAAACTTTGCCTTCTCCGGATCCGCTTCTCTCTTTTTCGTCCTGGCAATATATTTTCTTCCCTGTGCTTTCCATTTACTGTCTGCCGGAGAAATCAACATCTGGATGGCCACTCCTTCATTTTCTCCCAGTTTTGCTAAGGCCGAAGTTATTACTGCCATTGGATCCACCGCCAAATCTTTATATGTTTTAATGGGCATATAATTTGATGACCGCAGTTTTAAAGAGCAATATGCCACCTCCCCTTCCTCGTTAAAAAAATTGTAATCTTCAACTTGAGAAACAATTGCTCCCGGGTAAGATCCGTTGATTTGTTTTTCCAGTAAATCCCGCAAATGTTCCGGCATTGAAACAAAAAAACGAATATCTTCGTGCCGGGCCACGATTTCAAAAGAAATATGATCCTGCGGCGTTAAAAAGGGTAATTTCCAAATCGGCCCGCCTTTTTTAATGGAAAAAAGAGCCCCGAAAAATTGCTCCATCGCGTCAATTTTTATTTCATTATCCCGCGGCACCGCCACCTGTAAAAGCACAAAGGACAACGCCTGCTCCTCCCGTCTGCGCCACTTTAAAAGATTAATTATTAAATAACCGGCAAAATAAAAAATTACTGCCGCTAAAACAAGCAAGACCGCAAGGGTAATAAGAAGTACAAATAATTGTTCAAAATTGGGTAACATGTCCAAATACATATAAGATTATATTACAATTTCCCAGGGGTTAAAAACTCTCCCAAATTTTCCATGGTTATTGTTTTTTTATTCTGGCATTTTAATTCCTCCCCCGCTTCTTCAAGAGCTGACAATTCCCGTTTATGGGTTTTGGGGTCGGAAAGGTCGTAGCAAACCTGAATTAATTGGTTAATTTCGAGCCCTTTTTTAATCACAAAATCCACCTCTTTGCCGTTTCTGGTTTGATAATAAAATAATTCCGTATTTGGCCGGAATCCCCGGCGTACCAGTGCCAAAAAAACCGCATTTTCCATCAATTTGCCCCAATCGGGGCTGAAGGAAAAATTAGCCGCTGCAAAACCAGTGTCGGGAAAATAAATCTTTTTAGCCGATTTTATCCGCTCGCTAGTCTTAAGATTATATTTTCCCAATGGCATAAACATGTAAGTATCAAAAAGATACCCAAGATATCTGCTAACCGTATGGTGACTTCCAATTCCTGAAGCTTTAACAAGTTTGTCATTGCTTATTTGTTTGGTATAACTTGCCGAGAGCAGGTCAATAAGATTCGTCAGCTCTGTAACATATTTAACCTTGTGCCGTTTAACCACATCTTTTAAAACGGTTGCGTCTCGCAATGTAGCAAAATAATCTTGCGGGGCAAGATTGTTCATCACAACCTCCGGATATCCGCCGGTTTGCAGATAGTCCATTAATAAACTCTGGCCGCCGTCTCTAGCCGTCATAAATTCGTTAAAACTGAACGGGTAGACAGCAATCTCCTGATATCTTCCGGTTAAGTGGGTTGCCAACTCACCGGACAAAAGTTTGGCATTCGAACCAGTAATAATAAGATTTTTCCCGCGCCGTTGCATAGTATTGGCAAAAAACTCCCACTTGGGAAGATTCTGAATTTCATCAAACAAGAAATATTCCTCATTAGGATAAACCTCTTCTAGGGCGGTCATTATTTTCCCATGATCACGAATCTTAACCACGTTTTCTTCATCAAAATTAAGGTAGCCAAACGGCACACCAGCGAGCGTCTCTAGACAATAAAATGACTTCCCCGCCCGTCTTGGGCCGGTAACGACTTTAATCAAATTGTGTTTGAGTGCCTCCCTTCCCTGGCTAAGATTATCCCGCGGAATAAACTTCTTAGTTAAAAGACGCTCAAGTTCTTTTTTCTGGCTATAAATAACATCAACTGCCATATTTTTTCCATTTATCCGGCACTTCACAGATTTTAATGCCATATTTTGGGGTTGTCAAGTTTCAAAGCCATTACCTTTGCTCACGGCCTCAGCGAATTGGATGGTCGTCTTTTGTTCTAAAAATCTTCCCCTTTATAAATTTAATAATAAAATGCGCCTTTAAAAGCTCGTAGATAAACCACTCTACCAGCCATCGGATCGATTTTGTCACCGGTTTCGCTTTCCCTGTTGTCAGCTGATCATCAGTCAAAGAAACCCCGGAAAACTGCGTCCCCGCCACTACCGTTGGCTTAATGCCCATTTGCTTGGCCATCCTCTCCGGTAATTTCACTTCCCCGCTCTCAACTTTCTCCACTCCCATTTCCTGAATTTCTTTTTCCAGTTCCAGTTCCTTCCCGTACTCTTTCCAATAACTCTCTTTTTCCATACCTCCATATTATCTCTTTTCTCCCCTTTTTAAAATCCTCATATCTTGCCAGCACAAAAAGATAATCACTCAATCTGTTTAAATATTTTAAAACGTCATGCCGATGGCCATCGGCATCCACAACTTTTCTTTCTGTCCTCCGGCACACTGCTCTGGCTATATGAATTTGGTTAGAAGGCAAAATAAAATTATTTAAGGCTGGCAAGTTTTCCTCTATTCTGTCAATCTCTTTTTCTAGCCATTTTCCATCAGGAATTATCTCTTTGTATCCTGCTAAACAAGAACTTATTAGCATTAAATCTTTTTGGATTTTAGTCAGTTTTAAAGTGCCGAGCCACGCGTTCAGCTCATCAATCACCCCCAACGCCTCAATTATCTTGTCAGACTTTTTTACTCTTTTTCCTCCCCACAAAGAAGTTTCCCCAAAATCCCCAGTTTTTGTATAGATTTTCATCTCCGAAAATCATATCATAAGATTTTGGTTTGACCTCTCAAAATCCCCGCTGGTCAATAATGTTACAGGTGGGCAACGGACAGGCCTTTCTTGCCGCTGTAGGGCCAAAAGACATTATTTAGAAAACCCGCAGGCGCCATAATTACCATAGCTGGAATCTTCCCATAATAACGTCCGCGGTAATTTCTCCCCTAGGATTCGGAGAAAATAAACCGTTGACAAAATCTGTGGCCGTGATCCGCCCGTTTGAACGATCCACCACAGAATCTATTTGACGGGCAATTAAATCCCCCAATGATCCCCCTCCTGCTGATTCACCTACCGCCGATCCCCAGGCCAGCAACTCCCCCATCAAGTGTCTTGCTTCCTCTGGGTTTTTTTTCTCAAACCCCTTCGCTCTTTTGAGAAAAATTTCTATCGTTCTCATATATTCTTTATAAACGAATACTCAATATATTAATATAACCGCTTATGGGCACAAATTTAGATTTACAGCCTTGATTTTTAGCCTGTAAACGTAGTATTACTAAATACAGGTATCAACATGTTGATATGGAGTGCCCGTGTTGCCATAAACCGGTCACGACTGTCACTAACTCCCGCCCCACCCGGCAGAATTCCCAAATTTGGCGGCGGCGGCGCTGTTGGCATTGCCATACTCTCTTCACCACCCACGAAATTATTGATCTCTCTCACCTGGTGGTAATCAAAAAATCCGGTCAGCCGGAGATGTACAACCACATGAAGCTTTACAACGGCATTTACAAAGCCACTGTCTCCAAAACCTCAAACCGCCTCCAAAAAGTTGATAAGGTCACTCACGAAACTCAGCGTGATATTTTATTTCTGAAGAAAAAGCGTGTCTCCTCAAAAGAAATCGGGGAAATTATTCTCAAAATCCTCAAATCTACCGATATTGGCATGTTTCTCCGCTTCCTCGCCTACCACAAAGATATCGCCAATATTCCCCAGATGAAAAAAGAGCTGGCTAAATATCTAGCCTAATTTAATACAGTGGAACTTCAACCACTTAGAAATAAACAAAATATCTGGTTTTTGATTATCGACATTAACCATAAAATCAGCCGCATCTTTAACCTTCGCTCTCAAATAGTAACCGTTTAGCCACAAAAACCTCTTGGTTGCTCCCCAAGCCGTCCGTTTATTCCCGTCAGTAAACGGATGATTCAAACAAACCGATTGCAGCAGACTCGCCGCCTTTGCAAAAATATTCGGGTATAACTCCCTACCCGCGTAGGTAGCTTTTGGTCTTTCCACTGCAGAATGTAACAAGGCAAAGTCGCGGACGATTACTTTTGTCTTGGCCAAATCAACAATCGCTCGATGAATTTCGTGCACCTCGACGATGTCAATGTAAGTCGTCATCATTAACGATTCGCCAACTCGGCAAGGAGATCTTTGTCTTCCTCAAGGAAACTGGAGAGCCACCTCTTAAAGTCGGCAGAAATGAGGGCGTTGGTTTTAGCCTTAACAACCGGGGAAATAACCACGGCGCTCGCCCCGAGTGCTTTTTCCACCACAACCTCCTGCCCTATTTTAAGATTCATCTCCTCTAAAATATTTCTGGGAATTGTTACGGCTACGCTGTTTCCGACTTGGTATATAGTTTGGGTAATCATGTTATAACTATGTTATAACAACGGGCCTCGTTTGTCAACCCCTAGCACTTGCTAAACCCACACGCATAGCATTTGGCGCAGCCTTCTTCTAAAACCAGCGCCCCGGCCCCACATGAAGGGCACAAATCGCGCTTTATCTGTTTTGTTTCTAAAAACATTGGCACATTTTTTGCCTCTGTTTCTCTTCCTTCGTTTTGGATTTTGGATTTTGGATTTTGGATTTTGAGTAATCCTATCCAGGCGTTCAGCTCATCAATCGCCCCCAACGCCTCAATTATTTTATGATCCTTCCTAACCCTCCTCCCATCAAACAACCCAGTTTCTCCCCCATCCCCAGTCTTTGTATAAAAAGGCATAAAATATCTCCGGACTTATCAAGGCCGAACTATTGTCTCTTCTGCTCTTGGGCCGGTGGAGATAAATTTAACCGGCACGCCGGTGAATTTCTCCATAAATTCCAAATACCTGCGCAAATTCTTTGGCAACTTCTCGTAAGATTTAATTTTTGATAAATCTCCATCCCACCCTAAAAATTTTTTATAAACCGGTTTAACCTTGCGTAAATCTTCGGTGTCAATATCCAAATAATCAACGGTTTTATTTTTGAAACGGTACCCCACGCAGGCCTTAACGGTTTTATAACCGCTCAAAATATCCGTCTTAATAATGGCCAAACTTGTCAGCCCGCAAAGCCTGGCGGCAAACCGCAACTGGACCAAGTCCAGCCACCCGATCCGCCGTGGCCGGCCCGTCGTTGCTCCGTATTCATGAGCTTTCTCCCGCAGAAAATCCGCTTCTTTGCCGTGCATTTCCGTGGGCATGGGACAAGCTCCCATGTCCACCCGCGTCACATAAACTTTAGCCACCCCAATTATTTCTTCAAGTTTCCGCGGATCCACCCCGGCTCCGGCCCCAACATTCCATGGCACAATGCTCGATGCGGTGACATAAGGATAAGTTCCCCAATCCACATCCAAGAAAATCCCATGGGCTCCTTCAAAAACCACATTTTTCTTTTGAGTAATAGCTTTGTTCAAAACTTCAAAAGTATCCGCCAAATACGGCCTAAGTTTTTTCCCATAATTTAGATATTCAGTGGCCATTTTTTCATGATTAAATTCTTCCCCGCCGAATTCCTTGATAATTCGGTTCTTGACTTTTAACACCTCCGAAAGCTTCCGGTGAAAGGTTTTTTTATCCAGCAAATCGTATAATTTAATTCCGTAGTAGCTGACCTTATCCGCGTGCACCGGACCATTCCCCCGCTTAGTGGAAGCAGTCTTAAAATCGCCTTTGGCTTCGTCAAAAATTCCGTCTAAAACCTTGTGATAATGGTGCACTACATGAGCCCGCGGAGAAACCAGCAACCGGCCTTTTACTTTTACCCCCAATTTTTCCAAGCCGGCAATCTCTTCCAAAAGCCCCGGCGGATCAACTACTACTCCGTTGGCAATAACACAAATTGTCTTGGGGTGAAAAATCCCGCAGGGAATCTGGTGTAATTTAACCGTTCCGTATTTGTTGACCACCGTGTGCCCTGCCCCCGCTCCTCCATGATACCGCACCACGTAATCCGCCTTTTGCGATAGATAGTCCACAATTTTCCCCTTCCCCTCATCCCCCCACTGAATGCCCACCACTGCGGTAATAATAAAACAGCCAGCTCCTTTGCCAACCCCACATAATTTTGCGGAGATAATTTTTTTAATTTTTCCTTGGCTTCTTTTGGAACATTAATTTCCTTAATAAACTTTTCATAATCAGCTTTGGTTACTTTTTTCCCTCGGGTTAATTCTTTTAATTTCTCATACGGCTCAACACAATCGGTTGTTCGTAAAATAGTCTGAATTCCCTCGGCAATACATTCCCAACGATTATCCAACTCTTGATTAATTACCCCTTCATTAAACCCAATTCGTCTCAGGGCCTCTGTCACTGCTTCATAAGCTAAAACTGACATGGTCAGCGCCTGCCCTAAATCCCGCAGTAAATATTTATCCGTCAAGTCTCTCTGCCAGCGGTTCAGTGGCAGTCTTCTTTCCAAAACATCAAATATCCCGTTGGCCAAAGACGCATAGTTCTCCCCCATTTCAAACCCGATCGGATTAATTTTTTGCGGCATAGTTGACGATCCAACATGACCCGCCTCATCACGAAGTGATAAATATCCCAACGCCAAATACCGCCAAACATCTTCACCAAGAGCCATAATTACCAAATTTATCCGCTTAACCGCCTGTATCCACTCAAGTTTATAATCATAGGGCTCAACTTGGGTCGTATGCGTATAGCTTTCTAAGCTCAAACTGTTTAATAATTTTTTAGAAAATTCCGGCCAATTGATTTCCGGATGCGCCGCCACCAGAGCGTTAAAATTCCCCACCGCTCCGGTTATCTTTGATCCTATTTTTATGCTTTTAAACTTCTCGAGTTGAACTTTTAATCTCACACAAAAATTCGCTAATTCTTTGCCAGCCGTTGTGGGAACGGCTACTTGGCCGTGGGTCCGCGCCAACATCACCAAATCTTTTTGTTCAGATGCGATTTTTTGAAGAGTTTTTATCATATTCTCAACCCTAAAAATAAAAGTTTCTTTTGAAAAATCTTTAAGGGAGAGAGCCAACCCAGTATTATCAATATCTGTTGAAGTCAGGCCAAAATGGAGATAATTTGTCAAATGTTCAAGTTTTGCTTTTTTAAGTTTATTCTGCAAAAAATATTCCACGGCTTTAGTGTCATGGTTTATTTCTTCATCTTTTTTCCAAACTGATAAAGCGTCGTCTTCAGAAAAATTGACAGCAATCGCACGCAGTCTTTTTTGATCGGCAAGAGAAACCGGTTTTTTAATTTCTGCCAGAAACGCAATCAAATACTCTATCTCTACAAAAACCCGGCCCTTTATGGTCGCATATTCAGAAAAATATTTAGCCAAGTTCTCCACCCGGCCACGGAAGCGTCCGTCAATCGAGGAAATCGCGGTTAAGTGAGAGAAAGCCTTTGGGCTTCTAATTTCTGCCATATTTTATCTTTTGCCACCCCCACTTTCTCAAATTCTTCTGCTGTCGTCAACCCTGTCAATACAGCCACAAAGTTTGGTCGCAAGTCATCCGGGCAAGCCAAATAATCATCCGGGTGATCACCAAAAATAGTTATTTTTAGTCTCTTTACCCCCTTTCCCTCAAGAAGAGCAATGGCTTCTGAATATGCTTCTTGACTTGGTTTAGGTGGTTTGGCTTCTTTGATCAAAAACCAGGCTGGATTATAATCCGCCTGTTTCAACCGAACATCAAGTAAGTTGGCGCGGTTTGAAACTATTACTACCGGGATGGCAAGATCATGCGCCCGAGAAAAAAATTCTTCCCCTCCATCCATGGCCTTATACGGCGTCTGGGCCGCATCAACCCGGTAACTAACCAACACTTTCTCTGCTTCGAGCCCAAACAATTGAGTAAAAATATCTTCAAATCGAAGGTTTTTCCTAAGTACTTCATTCACCGCATCAACCGCGGGGAGGCGGACATCCGTTCTTTGGCAAGCTGTGACAATATGCCCCCGAATAAAATCGTGGGTTCTGACCATTAAATTATCAAAATCTGTGATAATTCCGTTTTCTTTTGTCATACTATATGTCATTATATTACAATACTTCCACGTCGTGGGCCCCGCCTTCTTTAATGCCGGCATTAGTTACCTGCACAAATTTGGCCTTTTTTTGAAAATCAATAATATTTTTCGCCCCGGAATAACTCATTCCGCTTTTTAACCCTCCGACCAGCTGGCTTAAGATTTCCTCGGTTTTCCCTTTGTATGGCACCATCGCTTCGACTCCTTCGGCCACGTATTCCTTTAATTCTTCCAAAACTTTTTCCCTGGCTCCATCTTTAATTTTTCTGGCCATGTTGGCTCCTAATGAGGCCATTCCTCTGGAGATTTTATATTTCCGACCGTTACGAACCACAATCGATCCCGGTGACTCATCTGTTCCCGCCAAAAGACTCCCCACCATCACTGTTCCTGCTCCGGCCCCCATGGCCTTAGCCACATCACCACCAGTTCTGATACTCTGGTCGGCAATAATTGGCAGTTTCCATTTTTTTGCTTCCGCCGCACACTCTAAAACGGCGCTGAATTGGGGGTAACCACTGCCGGCTACGATTCTGGTAATACACACTGCTCCGGCTCCAATTCCTACTTTAACCGCATCCGCTCCTACCCGGACCAAATCAGCCACTCCTTCGGGCGTGGCTACATTACCGGCCATAACCGCCACCGAAAAGTTTTTTTTGAGAAACCGCGTCATTTCTAAAACACTTTCGGCGTGCCCGTGGGCAATATCCACCACGATCACATCCGCCCCTGCCTGCACTAATTCTTTCGCCCGATCTTTATCCCCTTCTTTTATACCCACTGCTGCTCCCACCAACAACCGCCCCCGGCGGTCACGGCTGGAATAAGGATATTTTTCTTCGTTAAAAAGTGACTTGGCCGTGATCAAACTAACCAATTTGCCTTCTTTATCCGTCACCGGGAGTTTTTCAATCTTATATTTTTTAAAAATTGTCCGTGCTTCTTCCCGGGTAGTTTTTGGCTTAGCAATGATTAATTTGGCCGCCGGGGTCATCAATTTTGCTACCGGAGTCCTCAAATCAGTTTCAAACACAAAATCCCGTTTGGAAAGTAGCCCCAAAATTTTATTTTGCTCATCTACCACCACAAAACCTGTACTTCCAAAACGCTCGATCATTTCCCAAACCATTTTTAGCGAATCTTCCGGGGCAATTGTCCGCGGTTGATCGACCATAAAACCATCGTGCCGTTTCACCCGTTCCACCTCTCCCGCCTGTTCCTCAATCGTCAAAAACCGGTGAATAACCCCGATTCCGCCGGCCATCGCCATCGTAATGGCCATGTCACTTTCCGTCACCGTATCCATATTGGCCGAAACGATGGGAATATCAATCTTGATGTTTTTGGTCAAAAAACTTGAGGTGTCTACTAGGCTTCGTGAAGAAATATCCGTCTTTTGCGGAACCAGGAGAACGTCATCATAAGAAAGCCCCAGAGGAATTCTCACTTTTCTATAATATGTTATTTCTCCCCTTGTTTGTCAATTGGGAATTTCACTTCTTTTGCGTCTTTTGTGGCAAAACAGCCCGTGTGAAATTTATCACCCAGCGAACAACCGCCGCAAAAATGCCACAAACCATAATGTGATTCTTTTTTGTCCATTTTCAATCTTGGATCACCTGTTAATGCGTCTTCTTGTTCTTTGGTCAACATATTTTCACCCCCAATCCACAAAAAAGTCCGCAAAATGCGGACTAAACACAAACAAAACCACCACTAAAAAACCCCCTTAATAAAATTCATATATTTTCCCCGCTAAGGGGCGGGGTATTACACTGTTACACTTAGGGTAATTGTTTTTGTTTCCCTAAATCAAGGGGCAAAACGGGGATGAAACTCCTCCGCCACTTTTTCGGCCAAATAAACCTTAATC
>JBBTUQ010000022.1:0-12764 GCA_038063675.1 Patescibacteria group bacterium
CCTTGGAAAGAATTGGTTGCCGGGCTCCTAAAAAATTTCCAACTTCCTCTCTGGAACCCTTATAATTTTGCCGGTACTCCTCTTCTGGCCAATATTCAGTCTTCAGTTTTTTATCCGTTAAATTTAATCTTTCTCTTGCCAAGTTTTCCCCTTGCTTGGTCGATTTATATTTTGATAGCGCCGGTACTATCAACTGTGTTTATGTTTCTTTATTTAAGAAATTTAAATCTTCAAAAAATACCGGCAGTATTTGGGGCTATAGTCTTTGCTCTGTGCGGATTTAATATTGCTTGGCTGGAAAACGGAGTATTAACTCATACCCTTTTATGGCTTCCCCTAATTTTATTATCTATTGATCGGAAAAAATATCTCGTTTATCTGATCGCCATATTATCTTCTTTTTTCGCCGGCCACTGGCAAACATTCCTTTATGTATTCATCTTTTCGCACATCTATTTAATTTTTAGAAATATTCGTTCTCTCCCCAAATTCCTGATTCTGGATTCTATATTCTTAATTCTATCTTTGCCCCAATTATTACCCTCTCTGCAGTTTATTTCCCTATCTGCTAGAAATACCGACCAAATGTGGACAAATGTGGCGGGCTGGTTTATCCCCTGGCAAAATCTGATTCAATTTATTTCCCCTGATTTTTTTGGCAATCCTTCAACTCTTAATTACACCGGTATTTTTTCCTATCAAGAATTCATCGGTTACATCGGGGTTCCCGGAATAATTTTTGTCGCGTCAGCCCTATTTATAAAACGAAAAATTATTTGGTTCTTTGCCGGTGCTGCCATTATTGGCTTGTTATTCGCCTTGCCCACGCCATTAGCCAAATTGCCCTTTATTTTAAACCTCCCTTTTATCTCTTCCTCCATGCCCACACGACTGCTTTCCATTATCGGTTTTTGTTTAGCGGTTTTAGCGGCTTTCGGCTTTCAAAAAATTAACAAAAAAATTACTGCAGTCTTTGTTATTTCCTTCGCTCTTTTATGGTTGCTCTTCCCGACAAAATACCTAATATTACCAACAGCGCTTTTGGTAGCCACGCTAGTTATCAAAAAATACCCCTGGCTTCTAGTTTTACTTCTAATCTTTGACCTTGGTCGTTTTGCCGTAAAATTTCTGCCTTTTTCGGATTCCAAATATCTTTATCCTGACACCAAAGTTACAAAATTTTTGCAGGAGAATACTAAAGACTATACTCGTTTCATGACTTTAAACGACGAGATTTTCCCCCCAAACTTTAACATTGTCTACCGTCTGCAATCGATAAACGGCTACGATCCTCTTTACCTCAAAAGCTATAGCGATCTTGTCGGTGGCGGCAATCGCATCATCGTCCCCAAAGACTATAAAAATCCCATCATCAATTTGCTCGGAGTCAAATATATTTTAACTTTTGAAAACATTAACGACCCCAACTATCCGCTTGCTTTTCAGGAAGGCAAAACTAAAGTTTTTGAAAATAAAAAAGTTCAACCTCGAGCTTTTGTTGAAAACGGCACCGCCAAAATAATTAGTTACACCGAAAACAAAGTAATTATTAAAACCGAATCTACCTCGCCAGCGATTTTGACTCTGACTGATATGTACTATCCCACTTGGAAGGCCTATATTGATGATATCCCAACAAAAATCACCCCCACCCCCGAAAACCTCCGTTCCATTCTCGTCCCAGCAGGTATTCATGAGATAATATTTGAAATTAGAATATTATGAAAAAATTAGCTTCGCAGGAGCAGCTCTTGCGAACGTAAATTTATGACATATTCGGTTGTTATCACCAATTATAACGGGGCGGAGATTTTGAAGAAGAATTTACCGAAGGTTATGGAAGCCACGACGGACGCGCTGGAGATTTTAGTCATTGATGATTGTTCAACTGACAACAGTATAGAGGTTTTGAAAAGTTTAAAGGTTAAATATATTAAAACAGATAAAAACAGTGGTTTTTCCACGACGACTAATTTGGGAGTAAGTAAAGCTAGAGGGGATTTGGTCGTGCTGTTAAATAGTGATGTTATTCCGCAAAAAAATTTCTTAGAACCGATTTTGCCATTATTTAATAATGAGAAGTTATTTGCCGTTGGTCTGCATGATATCGACGATGCCGGTATTTCGAGAGGCAGGGGAGTGGGAAAATTTATCCGTGGATATCTCATGCACCGACCGGGAGAGATTAAGACTGATAAAAGTATGTGGGCCAGTGGTGGCAGTGGGGTTTTCAGAAAAAAAATCTGGCAAGAGCTTGGCGGACTGGATACTATATATAATCCGGCCTACGGAGAAGATTGGGACCTGGGTTACCGGGCCTGGAAATCAGGCTACAAAATCGTCTTTGAAAGTAAAGCCATCGTCAACCATTATCACGAAGAAGGCGCTCTCAAACAAAGATATTCTTCATTCTATCGTCGGGCCATAACTTTCCGTAACCAGAACATTTTTGTTTTGAAAAATATTACGGACAAAAAATATTTGTTAGAATATTTTTTCTTTTTACCATATCACTTAATTTATAAATTTGATCTTTCATTCTGGTATGGATTTTTACTTTTTTTAATCAGGATTCCCAGGATAAAAAAAGCCAGTTTTGTTAAATCAGACAAAGAAATTATCAACTTATTTAGTAGCGAATTTAAAGCTGAAAATGAAGAACTCTTTTAAATTATCCGTCATCATGCCGGCCTTTAACGAGGCCAAAACTGTCAAGACGATAATCGACAAGGTTTTACGCCGTCCTGAAGTCTTTCAGCTTATTGTTGTTGATGACGGTTCCACTGACCAGACAGCAAAGATCTTAAAAAATATAAAGCACAAAAAATTAACTCTCCTAATCCATTCAAAAAACAAAGGCAAAGGAGCCGCCGTATCTACAGGCTTATCTCAAGCCACAGGCAAATATATCTTAATTCAGGATGCCGATCTTGAATATGACCCGGAGGATTATAAAATTCTTATTAAACCCATCATTGATGGGGACGCAGAAGTTGTTTACGGCTCAAGATTTTATGGTCCTCACCGCAACATGCTTTTTTGGCATAAACTTGGAAACGATCTACTCAATCTAACCATTAATATCCTTTTTGACACAACAATCTCTGACTGCGAAACTTGTTACAAGCTTATCCCAATTAAACTTTTAAACTCTTTAAACCTTTCGTCCAGAAGATTCGACTTTGAAATTGAGACCACCTGCAAAATTCTCAAAAAGGGCATCAGAATTTATGAAGTGCCCATTTCCTACGCCGGTCGGGAATACAAAGATGGTAAAAAAATTGGTCTCAAAGATGGCATCGTTGCATTTTTGCGGGTTCTCCAATACCGGTTCTTATGAAAACAAAACTTTTATTTGTCTTAATAATTTTCTTGGCTTTTGTCTTGCGATTGTGGGATCTGGGGAAAAATCCTCCCGGGATCAATCTTGATGAGGCGGCTATCGGTTGGAATGCTTACTCTATTTTAAAAACCGGCCGCGATGAGTACGGCCGATATTTCCCTTTGCAATTTCGCTCACTCGATGACTATAAGCCCCCCCTCTATATCTATCTTACCGTTCCCTCGGTGGCTTTTTTTGGCATGAACGAATTTTCTGTTCGTCTACCTTCGGCGATTTTAGGAGTTATGGCTGTAATTATGGTCTTTTTACTAACCAAAGAGTTATTTAAAAATAATTGGGTAGCGTTGTCTGCGTCCTTCCTGTTGGCTATCTCTCCGTGGCATCTACAATTTACTCGCACTGCTTATGAAACCGGCAGTCTGGCTTTTTTTACCACAGCCGGCTTACTTTTCTTTTTAAAAAGCCTTAAAAAATGGCCCTGGCTGATTCTTTCCGCGATATTTTTTGGTTTAGAATTATATCTTTATCAAGCCGCCAAAGTTTTCGTCCCACTTTTTATTTTTGCTTTATTCATCCTCTATTTTAGAAAATCCTTATTCCTTTTCGCTACTATTTTTGTTCTATTCTTTCTCCCGTCTTTTTATTTATCTGCCACTCCCGAAGGCCGTCTGCGCGCCTGGGGCACCAGCATTTTTCAAGAAATGCGCCCCAAAAAATTAGATTATGCCCCAACGATCATCAATAACTATCTTTTGCATTTTTCTCCGCAATTTCTATTTGGCTTAAATCTTGGCTCTAAAGTTACTTATGTTCCCAACGTGGGGCTCATGTATCTTTGGGAATTGCCTCTGCTTTTGGCAGGCCTTTATTATTTATTTAAAGAAAAAGATAAAAAATTAGCTTTTATTATGACCGCTTGGATTTTACTTTCTCCGGTTCCCGCTTCTATAACCACCGGCCTTCCCTCGTCGATTCGTACGGCTATTTTCCTTCCGTCTTTACAGATTATTACTGCTTTGGGGGCTATAAATTTATTTAAAAAATACAAAATATTAATTCCCTTGTTTAGTTTTTTAAGTCTTGGTTTTCTAATTTTCTATTTGCGGATGTTATCTATGCCCGCGCCGGTTTCCGGATCCAAAACCTGGTACCAGGGCTATCGTCAGATAATCGAGGGATCCGCCAAACTTGCTCCCAAATATGGTCGCGTTCTCGTCTCAAATCGCCTCGACCAAACTTTAAATTTTTATCTATTTTTCTTAAATTATGACCCAAAGAAATTTTTAGAAATTGACGGGGGACGAATTTCCGGTGGTTTCGCTGAAAACCAAAATCACTTTTCCAATTTTTATTTTCGCCAGAATATAGAATATCAAAAAGAGCGGAATACACCAAAAACTTTATTTGTAGGAGCTCCGGACGATTTTCCCGGCGGAGTAAAGACTCTAAAGAAGTTTAGTTTCTCAAACGGTGAGCCATCAGCATATATTGTTGCCGGTGATTATCAATGAAAAAGACATTCCTAATATTATTTGTCATAACCATAATCGCTTCAATACTAAGATTTTACGACTTAACTAAAAATCCTCCGGGCTACTACTGGGACGAAGTCGCGATTGGTTACAACGCTTATTCAATTAACCAAACGGGAAAAGACGAATGGGGGGCAAAATTCCCCCTGCTTTTTCGATCTTTCAATGACTATAAAGCCCCTCTTTACATATATGCCGTTGCCTTTTCCCAAAAATTTCTCGGCCCCACTGATCTTTCTATTCGCCTCCCATCAGCAATAACCGGAATATTAAGTGTCCCCGTCCTATTTTTTTTAACACTCGAACTTTTAAAATCTTCAAAAATCGCCCTAACAACAAGTTTTTTATTAGCCACATCGTCGTGGCATTTACAGTTTAGTCGTATCGGCTTTGAAGGTGCTCTCGCTCTCCTTCTTGTCCTTTGCGGTTTGTTATTTTTTCTTCTTGCCATTCGTAAAAATATTTATTTACTAATCCCGTCGCTATTATTTTTCGCCTTGTCAATTATGGCCTATCATGCCGAAAAGATCTTTACCCCATTATTTCTTGCCTCTCTTTTCTTCTTTTTCAAAAAGGCACTTTTTGAAAAACCAAGAAAGAAGTTAATCATTGTGATTCTAATCGGAACAATTTTTTTCTTGCCTTATCTTCCAACTTATTTTTCTTCTGAAGGCCGGGTCAGACTAACACAAGAAAGTATCTTCGGCCAAAAAGAGCCGGCTAATATCCTTTTTATCAAGAATTATCTTTCCAATTTTTCCCTGGATTATTTATTTTTTAGGGGTGACCAAAACGGTCGTCATTCTGTTAAAAAACTCGGTGAACTTTTTGGTTGGCAATTACCGTTTGTTCTTGTTGGTCTTTGGGTTCTTGTCAAAAATCGCAATAAATCTTCTGCCATAATTTTTGCCTGGTTACTTCTGGCAGCTATTCCAGTGGCTCTTGTTCGTCCTGCCCCCCATGCCTATCGTAATTTCATCTCCGTTGCTGCTTGGGAGATGGTTTGTGCCGTTGGTATTTGGAAACTGATAAAGAATTATAAAACCGCTTTTATTATTTTTGTTATTGCCGTTTATTCCTTCGCTGTCTATCTTGACCATTATTATTTCCATGCTAAAAAAGCTTATGCCGCCGACTGGATGGATGGAAATAAAGAGGCCGTTCTTTATCTGAAATCTGTGGAAAAAAATTATGACAGGATTTTAGTCTACAAAGATTTACCGCCCATTTATATTTTGTTTTATGGCCCATATGATCCTGCCAAACTCCACTTTTCAAATCACAATTTAGACCATCTTGGAAAATATCAATATTTCCACAAATTTGATTTACAAAGGGGGCAAAGTAAGGAAAGAACGCTTGTGATTGTTCCTTCATGGGCAATATCTTCAAGCGATAATATTCTCCGGGAAATTAGGATGAATAACGGTGATCCTCTGTATCGTATTTATGAACTTTGATTTAACCTGCATCCTTTCAAGAATAACATTAGATATTCCTCCTCAACTTTGGGAGGTTCAGACCGCCAGCGGAATGGGAAATACTTTGCTTGTCCGCCTGCTGCACAACAAGCTTTCCGTTCTGATAAACAATTTCTCTCGTTGTTATGTTTCTTTTCTTTCGCCGGATTTCATCGCCGCCAGCTTCTCCATTCTTGGCCTGATTCTTTTTCTTGTTGGTCTTTATAGTTTAATTTCCCGAAAAAAATTAATTTGGCTTGGTATACTTTTAATCTGTCCCTTGCCGGTTCTTCTGGAAATACCCAAAAACGTAACATTACGGGGGACTTTCCTTTATACTGGACTTGGAAGTGTCATTTTATTTGGGTTATACAGATGCTACAAAAAATTCTTTTAGTCTTAATTATTTTCTTAGCTTTTACTTTGCGGGTTTTTAAGCTCGGAGAAGTTCCCTCAAGTCTTTATTGGGACGAAGCCAGTCTTGGATATAACGCCTATTCTATAAGTCAAACTCTCCGCGATGAACATGGCGAATTTTTACCCGTCACTCGTTTTATCGCTTTTGGTGACTACAAACCTGTTGGCTATATCTATGCCGCCGCCGCCAGTATCAAACTTTTTGGCCTTTCCGAATTTTCTATCCGTTTCCCCTCCGCTCTGGCCGGAACACTGCTTATTCTTATCACATATTTTTTGGCCAAAGAATTATTCAGAAACCCTAACCTTGCGCTGATAGCATCGGCGCTCGTGGCCATATCGCCATGGTCATTACAGATGAGCCGTGGCGCCTTCGAAGCCAATCTTGCCACTCTCTTCTCCGGCACCGGAATTTTATTCTTTATCAAAGGTGTAAAAAATAAATCTTTATCGTCGTATGTTTTAGCTTCTTTATTTTTGATTCTGTCAATGTATACCTTCAACTCTCATCGAGTCTTCGTCCCTCTAATTATTGGTGCCCTCTCTATAGTTTTTATCAAAGAAATCTTCAACCAGAAAAAACGTTATATTTTGTTTCTTATTTCTTGTTTCTTGTTTCTTCTGCCACTGATTCCATATTTTCTTAATCGGGAAAGTAGATTGCGTTTTGAAGAGGTTTCCTGGACAAAAGACCTTGCTCCAATTGAGGAATCCAATCAGCGAATAGCGCTTGACAGCAATAATCTCTTTTCCAAAATTATTCATAATCGCCGCGTTTCTTACACGTTGCAGTTCCTAAAGCACTATTCCGACCATTTCCGTCCGGACTTTCTTTTTTATAAAGGGGATGTTAATTTACGATTAGGCACCGGTGGAATAGGGGAGATGTATTGGGTAGAACTACCGTTCTTTTTGGCCGGCCTGTATTTCCTAATAAAAAAGAGAGACAAGTTTTCTGCTTTTATTTTTGCCTGGCTTCTTCTGGCCCCAATTCCTGCTGCCATGGCCCGCGAAACTCCCCACGCCCTTCGCTTTCTAAACGTCCTCCCGATTCCTCAAATAATTACTGCCTATGGAATCTTTAAACTCTTAAACTTTAAACTTTTATACTTGCCGTTAGCCATAATTTATTTAGTTTTCTTTGGTTTTTATCTTCATGATTATTATGTCAATTATCCCGTCCGTTCCGAAATGAATTGGCAGTCTGGCTACAAGGAAATGGTCAGGCACGTGGCATCAGTCGAACAAAATTATCCCTGCGTTAATATCACCCAATATTACGGTCGTCCCTATATTTATTTCTTGCTTTACAACCAATATCCGCCCCAAAAATATTGGTCCGCCCGGAAGACGGACCGCGACTGGTACGGCTTTTGGTATGTCCACTCTTTTGGGAAATATTCTTTTGATTCGTCTGAAAATAAAAATTGCCTTTATGTTTCTGCCCCCCAAGAGACCCCAAAAGACGTAAAAATAATTTATAAAACTCCGGTTTTTGTCTTTTATGAAAAAATTTAGTCTTCTTTATTTAATTTTTTCTCTTTTATCCTGGATTATTTTATTACGCGATCGTTTCACCTTGGAAATTATTTCCACGAAATTTTACCCGCAATTATCTAACCTCTTCGCCCAAACCGAAAACCTAAAACTAAACACTTGGCCAACAGTTTTATTTTTATTAATCGTTATACTTTTATTCTTTTTTTACTTTCGCTCTCTAAAATTAAATCTTTCTCCCGCCAAAATAATTTTTGCTTCTATTCTTTTCCAAATAATCGTCTTTTTCTCCTATCCGATTCTTTCCACTGATATTCTAAGCTATATTCTTTCCGACAGAGTTTCCGTTGTTTATCACCAAAACGTCTGGACCACTAAACCCAACCAATACACCTCCGACCCCTATTATTATCTTGTTTATCCCATCTACAAAGACAGGGACTGGACCAATCAAACCAGAATCTACGGGGGAGTGAACCAGTTTTTCTACTCTCTGTCCACAACCCTTTCGGGTAACGATCTACTGGCTAATCTTGCCAGTCACAAACTGGTCGTCCTCCTTTTTAATATTTCGACAATTTTTCTGGTTTATTTTATTCTAAAAAAGCATTTTCCTGACAAACTACAGGGAGGATTACTTATGGTTTTCTGGAACCCATTATTTATTATTGAAACCGTGGGTTCCGGTCACAATGACATTCTTATGCTTTTCTTTCTTCTCTTGTCTTATCTTTTTATTCGTCGCAAAAATTTCCTAATCGCCGGGCTGGCCCTGGCCCTCTCCACCCAGGTTAAATCTACATCTCTACTTTTTGCCGTTTTTATTATTCTTTGGTTAATTTCCCAAACCCAATGGAAAAATCTCTTTAAACTTTTGTTCTCTTATACTTTTGTGACCCTGGGTATTTATCAGCTTATGGGTATTAATCCCGTAACCACCATTACCCGCACCGCTTACAGTACCTCCGCTCTTTGGCAGTCCCTGCCTTCTCTTTTCCCCGTGGCCAAGCCAATCATCAATATTTTTCTTTTAATCTTTTTAATCTGGCAAACTCTAAGACAATTGATTTTCCGGCAAAACCCAATCAAAGTTTATTGCCAGACCCTGCTAATTTATTTAATGTTTTTCTTAGGAGCCTTTTGGAACTGGTATCCAATATGGGTTTTAATTTTGGCTCCGTTTTTAGAAGATGGTCTCTTAAAGAAAGTCATTCTTGCTTTCACCTTCACCTCAATACTGACTTACCCCATTCTTTGGCTCTCCCAGCGTTTTAACTATCAACTCGTCCTCTGGCCGGCTATAATATATATGGTCATGATCAGCGGTCCC
This sequence comes from Patescibacteria group bacterium, assembly GCA_038063675.1. Lineage (GTDB taxonomy): Bacteria > Patescibacteriota > Microgenomatia > JAMCZE01 > JAMCZE01 > JBBTUQ01. Next base: position 9,580 of record JBBTUQ010000022.1, read on the forward strand.
GTAGCCGTTGTAATTTATGAGCGATTTTTTAAAAAAACATAAAAAAACCATAATTTTCGGAATTTTAATTGTCGCGGCATATTTTGTTACCCGCCTGATTAATCTGACTCTTATCCCCATTTTCACCGACGAGGCCATCTATCTTCGTTGGAGCCAGATTATGGCTTATGACGCCTCGTTACGATTTCTCCCCCTTGTTGACGGCAAGCCACCGCTTTTTATGTGGCTTACCTCAATTACAATGCGTCTCTTGCCTACACTTGATCCGTTGATCTCCGGCCGCCTTGTTTCAGTTTTTGCCGGGTTTTTAGGCCTTTGCGGTATAGTCTTTACGTCTTATCTGTTATTTAAAAACAAAAAAATTTCTTTTTTGACCGCGATTCTCTATTTGCTTACTCCTTTCACTCTTTTCTACGACCGCTTTGCTCTGGCTGATTCTCTTCTTGCCGCTTTGGGTATCTGGAGTTTGGGGCTGGGAGTTCTTCTTGTCAGAACTGGCCGTTTGGATATTGCTCTCATTTTGGGATTTGTTATTGGCCTGGCCCGTTTGACTAAATCTCCGTCAATCTTCTTCCTGTTTCTTTTGCCACTTTTAGTTTTGCTTAGAAAAACCAGCTTTTTAAAGCTGATTTTCTATTTCATTTTAATTGCCGGAATTTCAGAAATGGTTTTTTCTATTTTACGTCTTTTTCCGCTTTTCAATATGCTGGCTGATAAAAACGCCCAGTTCACGATTACTCTTTCCGAATTCCTAAAACAACCGTTTGGTCTTACTCTTGGAAACCTAAAAAGTCTCTTTAACTGGGAGTTTTTCTATTTAACCCCGCTGGTTTTTTTAACCACTATCATCGGTATCGTTATCAGTTTAAAAAAATATCTCAAAGAGACTCTGATTCTTGTTTCTTGCTTCTTGCTTCCCGTTTTAGCTATGGCCACTTTTAACAAAATAATTTATGCCCGATACCTCTTAACTTTTACTCCCGTCTTGCTAATTCTTGCCGCTGTCGGCCTGTCGAAATTAAAACCTGTCTTTGCCATTCTCGTTTTTGCCGTCCCAGTCTACATAAGTTCTCTTTTACTTACAAAGCCACTCGATGCTCCAATCCCCGACACCGATCGTGGTCAATATATGGATGGCTGGGCTGCGGGGTATGGCATACAAGAAATCCGCCAATTCCTAACCGGGAAAACCGGCGTCCTAGCCACTGAAGGTACCTTTGGTTTAATGCCCTATGCTCTGGAAATTTACCAGCAAAAATATTATCCAAATTTAGCCATAAAAGCCTATTGGCCCCTTCCTGAAAAACCAACAGAAAACGCCGACTATTTGCTCATGTATCAAAATCAAAAAACCCCCGGTAGTTGGAAACTTGAGGAGCTCTTCCGCTTCCGCCAAGGCAAAGGAACCGATTATTTAAGGCTGTATAAAGTTTTATAAACCTAGCTTCGCCCCGCCAGCTGGCGGGGCGAGATCAATTTTATGAATATTTTAATCAGAAAAATTTTTACGGTTCTAATATTAGCGTCGATCATTTTATTAGCCGCCTTTTTGCGGCTGTATAGGCTGGGAGAAATTTCCCCGAGTCTTGATTGGGATGAAGCCTCCTTGGGCTGGAATGCCTATTCAATTTTGAAAACCGGCACCGATGAATATGGCAAAGCTTGGCCGGTGTCCATCCGGTCCTTCAATGACTATAAGCCACCGCTCTACGTTTATGCCGCGGTTCCCAGTATCGCCATTTTTGGGTTAAATGAATTCGCCGTCCGTTTCCCATCTGCCCTTGCCGGAATTCTCACTGTTCTTCTTACTTTCTTTTTGGTCAAAGAGTTAACCAGGAATCGTTTATTGAGTTACTGTGTTACTGCTTTATTGGCTATCTCTCCCTGGTCCATCCAGTTTTCCCGTGGCGCTTTTGAAGCCAATTTCGCCCTCTTTTTCTTTGTTCTGGGTGCTTATCTCTTACTTAAGTTCCCCCTTTTATCCGTCTTTCCATTTGCCTTAAGCATTTACAGCTATCATAGTCCTCGCCTTGTCATCCCTGTCTTTTTATTTTTATATTTTATTTTAAATTTTAAAACCCTAATTCTTAAATGGAAATCCCTGATTTTATATTCTATAGTCTTTATTCTTTTGCTATATCCACTAGCCCGTAATACTTTCCACGTTGGTTCCGTTACTGCCCGCCTAAACAGTGTCAAGTTAGTCAGTTCCCCGGGAGAATTTATCAATAATTATTTTTCCCATTATAATTTCGACTTTTTATTTTTAAATGCCGATGGCAACCCCCGTCATCACATCCCCGATTTTGGCCTTTTATATCTAATCGAAGCCCCATTCTTAATAACGGGTTTTTATTATCTGGTTAAAAATCGCCCTTCCTGGCTGCCATTTTTGGTTTCTTGGCTTATTGCCGCCCCGGTTGCCTCATCAATTGTCATCGACGCCCCCCACGCCATCCGTTCCCTTCTATTTTTACCCACTTTCCAAATAATCACCGCCTACGGATTAATAAATTTATCAAAACGCAAATTATTAGTATTTGGATTTTTGATTTTGGTTTTTGGAAATTTCCTTTGGTATTTTCATCAGTACTTCGTCCATTTTCCCATTGAATCTGCTTCCGGTTGGCAGTACGGATACAAACAAGCCGTCAAGAAAGTGTTAGCCCTGGAAAATAAATACGACCGTATCTATGTTACCAGCGCTTACGACCAGCCCTACATCTACTTTCTTTTTTACGGCCGTATATCTCCGGTGGTAAAAAACTCTGGTTATTTTTATAAGGGCTTAGATAAATACGAGTTTTCTCTTGAAAAGATCGATTCTAAAGGGTTATATATCATTGCGCCAACCGATAAAGTCCCCGGTTTTCAATCTTTTGACACGATTAATTTCCCTGATGGAACCCCGGCCTTTTTGTTTGGTACAATAGCAAAATCATGAAACCTTATCTTTCTATTGTCATCCCAGCCTACAACGAAGCCAAAAATTTTCGTGACGGGCTTCTGAAACCAGCTATCGATTATTTGGCCAAACAAAAATATACTTTTGAAGTATTATTCGTCAACGATGGATCAACCGACGATACTGAAAAACTTTTAACCGCACTTGTCAGACTAAAAAATAAAACCGGAAAAGAATACAAACTCTTAACTATTCTTCATGGGGGCAAAGCCGCCGCCGT
>JBBTUQ010000023.1:0-3407 GCA_038063675.1 Patescibacteria group bacterium
ATTAAAAAGTGGCGAGGGTCTAAAGGGTCGTTTTAAACTCCTTAACCGCATTTACTAAATATTCTTTTATCGTGCCGGGATCAATTTCGTCTTTCATAAAATCAATTGCAAAATTACCAAGGTCGTCAAAATAGGATAGTTGCTGTAAAAATAGGCGTATAGGGAATTCTTCCTGCGAACGCTTCAGAGAAATAGTGATAATTTCTTTCAAAGTGACGTACTTTTCCATTAATAAAAAATATAAATCAACATAGTCTCGCCATTTTCCTCTTCTACCTATGACAAAGGCTTTATTGCTGGCCAAATCTTTGAGATTTGCCAGATCGATTGTCTCTGTTGGCAATGTAGGAAAAATGAAAGGATAGTCGTCATGAAAAAAAGTAATAGAAATATTATCCGGAGTGAGAAAATCAAGTTGACCCTCAGTCTCCATTGCCTTAACACAGCCGGTTCCAAAGACCCGACGAACTTTACTCCAGAGAGTTGTTGGCAAGGTGTCATTTGTCGAGATGTCAAAATCAAAAGAGCGGCGGTGACCGACCTGGAGGGCGATCGCTGTTCCACCCCCAAGTGCGCCAATGTCAGAAAAACTTTTCAGACGAAAAAAAATCTCCTGTCTTTTAATGTCCAATGTATCGAGGAAGAGATCGGTCATAGTAGCGTATATCTAGGTATGTATTTTCCAATCCAAGGAGAATATTTTTGACGAAGTTAAAGGCAGCCGTGGTGTAATCTTTATCCGGATAATGTCTAAAAACCTCGATAATTTCAGCTCGATTATAAGTTTTAAAAAGCCATCGCAAATGCCCCCAGGTCCCATAGGCTAAAATTTGATTAATGATATAGATCTTATTTTTCTCCCGATCTAATTTCTTTGTGTCTACGCTCCACAAAACGCCCTGAAGATTCTTTGGAACCATGAGGATATTATACCAAAAATCCACTGATTTTTCTGCCGGGAAGTCAGAAAGAACTGAATTTAATTGCTAATTTTTTCTCTGTCTCTTCTACTTTTAGTCCTCCAAATTTGGGGTAGCGAATGGGATTATCGACAGTTTTAAGAAAAATGTCTAGGGAGTTTGTTTTTAGTGGCCCTTTATAGTTTCTCGCTTTTTCAAGAAGATAGGATATTAGTTCGAAGGGTGTGGCCGTGTGTAGACAGGGAGTAAGTGTTTGTTGGTCGCGTGAGTTAGAGGATAAAGTCTGGTACCAAGCCCTCCCGCTAAAATTACACCTTTCATATTTAAACTCTCAAAAGAAAAATGATTAGGATAAAAACGACGAGGACAGAGATAGCAATATACTCTAAAACTACCTTGGGATGCAAGTCTTTTTGGCACCAGTGGTGAAAGATCCCCCAAAAAATATAAGCTAAACCCAGAAAAAGAGAAATGATTATTTGTGATTGGATAAGGAAACGAAAATAATATAAACCGTAAAGGCCGAGACTTAAAATAATAGCTAGTAAAATAAAATCAAAATATTTCATAGGATCGCGCCACGACCAACAAGGTTTAGAACAACTAATAAGACTACTAACATCATCATATGGGCAAGATTGTGACCGGAGATGCGGATGGTCCGACGGCGATAGACAAGAATGGCATCGATAGCCAGAACGATCATCAGAAGACTAACTAAACCGAAAGAGAATTTTTTGGTGAGGGAAAAAAGGTCAATTTTTACTGATTTAACTTCTCCAATAACGGGTGGAGCCGGTGGTGGGGTAGGGACAATGGCAGCCGGTTTTTGGGGAGCATTAACGGTGGGAGCGGAACCTTGCTTGGTGCCAAGCACTTGAACAACCAGCGTCGTCTCATAACCATTGTATTTACCGTTAACAACGGCAAAACCGACTTCCTGATAACGAGAATTAAGGAGATTTTCTTTGTGGGTCGGAGAATTCATCCAAGCATTAACAACGCCTTGGCTATCAGCAAAATCCCGGGCCAGATTTTCTCCGGCATAAAGATAGTTGTAGCCGGTGTTTAAAATAAAATACCAGGGGTCACGCCCGGTCGGTGAAGTGTGGGCCCAGTATTGATTGGCAAACATATCTTCGGCTTTGGCTTTGGCGGCAGTAGATAATTCGTTATTTAGGGAAATGACGGGGGCCCCCTGCTGAATTCGTTGTTCGTTAGTGTTTTTCAGGAGATCATCGATAGTGATATTGGTGGCATAGCCCAGAACGCCGGGAGCAACGCGGACGAGAAAGGTGAGGCCAATTTGAAAAACAAGAAGGACACCGATGTAAAAAGAAATGGCGGATAAATGGAGGGCCCGAGGCCTCTGATTATTCGTGTGTCTGGGAGTAAAAAGATGAAGAAAAACTTCAACGACCTGCATACTTCCATTTAAGCATAAAAATGAAAGCAAATACAGCGGCGAGGCTACCACCCACATAAACCCACCAGGGAATATTTGTGATGCCGCCTAAATTAACCACTTCCCCACTTTCGGTGGCAAGAACCGCGGCGGGGGTGGCTTCACCTAAAATTCCCGGGATAAAGCCTGCGGCCGGACCGGTGACAGTTTCGCCGCCGGGAGTGGCGGACAATTCATTTGAAAAATCCCCGGGCTTACAACCGTTTCCGGCACGAACCTTGAAATAATAAGTCGTGCCACCGGAAAGACCGCTGACTGTATAACTGGTGGTCCCGGGGCCGCCAACGTTGGGGTTGCCATATTGCTGTAAGCCCGGGGCATCACCATAAGTGGCTAAATAATAAGTGAGAGGACCGTCGGCGGCAGTCCAAATCAGAGTGACGGAATTAGTGCCGGCGATTGCTCCGGTTAGATTAGGAGCACTGCCGGGCTTGGCGTCGTTACAAACTGGGGCGGAAGGTGCAGACGAACCCGCCGGCACTCCAGCAAAACCGATTAAAAGATCAAAGGAACTTTGTTTACCCTGATAATCGTTACCCGCCAGGGAATCCATGGCTGCGGTATAAATAAACGTGTCACGGGCGCCAATGCCAAGAGTGGTCAGTTCAATCTCCCCTTTAGTGTAATAACTAGCCAGACCTCCCGACCAGATTACCAGACTATCGGAACTACGGACAATAGAAAAAGTAAAGGCTTGGGTCAGATTACCGGAAGTGGTGGAATTTTGAGCTCGGGTGATAATTTTTTGCGAGCCGCCACTATCATTTAAAAGCTGAATGGTTTTAGAAAGAGTTTTTCCGGGATACCAAACCTCGGAGGGCGAAAAGATAGGGCCGGGGTTATCCGGCAAACAAGTGCCGGCACCACGGCAAGTGACATTAAGATCAGCGGCAAAGGCCGGTGAAACGATAAGAAAAAATAGAAAAAGTATTATTTTTTTCATAAAGATTTATCTAAAATAATTTCGATGTTGTCTTTGTTAAGCAAAGTCATAATCAATTTGATATTTTTTACGCCGGAGT
>JBBTUQ010000024.1:0-15869 GCA_038063675.1 Patescibacteria group bacterium
CAAACCTTTGGAATATTTTAAAAGGTGAAATGAGCATGGTTGGACCTCGTGCTTATCGGCGGGATTCGGTTGGCGACGAAATTGCTGAAATGTTAAAAGTTTACCCCAAGCTTAAGAATAAAATTAATTTGGCTTTTTCCGTTAAACCCGGGGTTACCGGTCCTTGGCAGACCTCTGGTCGCAATAAGTTATCGTTTGACAAACGAGTGGAGCTGGATGCCGAATATGCTAGAAAAAGATCAATATCTAAAGATATAGAAATTATTTTAAAAACCCCGTTTGCCATGTTGAACAGATGGTAGATTTTGTGCAACAATATTCCTATGGAACCGGAGACTAAAAAAATAAATATTAAACCCATTGTGGGAATAATTCTTCTCGTTATTCTTATTCCGGCGATAATATTAAGCGTCACCGTTGGCCTGCCACTTTATAAAACTTACCAAGACAGCCAAAAAGTTTATGCTAAGGCCAAAATAATTAAGGAGGTCGTCAAAGAACAAGATATTCAAAAAATTTCTGAAAGTATCCTGGCCATCAAGAAAGAGCTCGAAATCGTAAAAAGTGACCTGGGTAAAATCGCCTGGGCTCAAGTAATTCCGGTTTTTGGCCCTTATCTTTCCGATGCTATTCATGGCGTTAACGCTGCCGGTTATGGTCTGGAGGCGGCGGAAATAATTTCCAACGCTGTTGAACCATATTCTGACCTCCTCGGGCTTAAAGGCAAAGGGACATTTACTGGCGGAACCATCGAAGACCGGATTGCTAAAACGGTCGAGACTTTAGATAAGGTTACCCCTCAACTAGATCAGGTTTCCGCCAAAATAAATTTGGCTAAAAAAGAGTTTAGCCAAATCAATCCTCGGCGTTATCCCGAAACTTTTCGGGGGGTAAAAATTAGGGAACAACTAACCACTGCCAGTTTATTAATCGACCAAGTTTCTAATTTTTTAACTGAAGCAAAACCGCTAGCGGCAAAATTACCCTATCTCCTCGGGGCAAACGGCGAAAGGAAATATCTAGTTCTTTTCCAAAATGACGCTGAAATTCGTCCTACAGGTGGCTTTCTTACCGCCTATGCGGTTTTTAGAATCGAAAAAGGCCGGATTAATATCGATACCTCCGATGACATTTACAAGCTTGACGCCACCGTTACTAAGCGGGTTGCTCCTCCGGAACCAATCAAGTTATATCTTCGCGAATATGATTGGAAACTTCGCAATACCAATTTTTCTCCTGACTTTGAGGTTTCCATGAAAAACTTTCTTTCCATCTATAACAGTTCCCCCGAAAGAAAGAAAATTGATGGCATCTTTGCTCTCGACACCTATGTTCTCGTAAAGATCATGGATATTCTTGGCCCGATAACCGCCTACGGGATAAATTTCACCACCGAAAAAGTTCCCCAGTGCGATTGTCCTATGGTTATTTGGGAACTGGAAAAATACGCCGACGAGCCCAAGGCCTATGAACGAGAGAGCCGCAAAGATATTATTGGCGTTCTTCTTCAGGCGATGTTGCAAAAAGCCATGAAAGTGCCAAAAAATCTTTGGGGTCCGCTTTTCCAAACCGGGCTGTCGCAGATAGAGGAAAAACATGTCCTTGTCTATCTTCTCGATCCCGAAGCCCAAAAAGGTCTTCAGTCGTTAGGGGCCTCCGGCCAGATTAAAACCTATGACGGCGACTATCTCCACATTAATGATGCCAATTTGGGTGGGGCAAAATCTAATCTTTACATCACTCAATCGGTAAAACAGGAGATCTCCATCAAACCCGATGGTACCGAAACCAATCTAACTATCGAGTATCGTCATCCCCGCCGCGCGGATAATTGCAGTCTCGAAAGGAAAGAAGGCCTTTGTCTTTCTGGTATTTATCGCGATTATGTTCGTGTTTATTTACCCCTTGGCTCGCAAATAATTGAAGCCCGAGGTTTTGAGAGTAAAAATAATGTGTTTGAGGATCTTGGAAAGACCGTCGTTGACGGCTTCTTTACCGTCGTCCCTGAGGGTCTAGCCCGTCTCCAGATTAAGTATAAAACCCCCGTAAAATTCGCCGGTGTTTATCGTGAATTTATTCAAAAACAACCCGGTACTAACGCCAACAAATACACTATTATCGTTAATGGTAAGTCCCAAACTTTTAATCTTCTAAAAGACCAAGAAATAAAAATTAACCTGTGAGAAGCTACAAAACCCCGGGGATTATTCTTGCCCGAAGAAATTTTTCGGAAAGCGATAAAATCCTGACAATCCTCACACCCGGCCTTGGGAAAATCGTTATTCTTGCTAAAGGAATCCGCCGCATCAACAGCCGCCGTGCCCCGCATTTAGAACTCTTCAATGAAGTTGGGCTCGTTCTCCATCGTGGTAAAACTTTTGATATTGTTACCGAAAGCAAAATCATCAATAATTTCCCCAGCCTTCGCCAAGACCTAAAGCTTATAGGCTTCGTCTATTATTCTGCTGAAGTTTTAGAAAGAATTCTCCCCGAACGCCAAAAGCACGAGCCGGTCTATTATAATTTTCAAAATTTTCTCAAAAATCTTTCCATCGTAAATACCGAAAACATCGTCAAAGAATTTGTTGTACAATTACTTTGGGAATTGGGTTATTTACCAAAGGGTCAATACCCCAAAATGGGCGTCACCAATTTCGTCGAGTCCATCATCGAGCGCAAAATCAGAAGTAAAAAGTTTATTGACCAACTATGACTGAAGATTTGATGCAAAAAGTGGTTAGTCTTTGTAAACGTCGCGGATTTGTCTATCCCGGCAGTGAGATTTATGGCGGAGTGGCTAACACCTGGGATTTTGGACCCTTGGGGCTGGCTCTAAAAAAGAATATCAAGAACCTCTGGTGGCAGGAATTTGTCGAAAAAGAAGAAAACATTTTTGGCATCGACGGAGGAATAATTTTATCTCCTGAAGTTTGGGAAACCTCGGGGCACGTGGCCAACTTTACTGATGACCTGGCGGAATGCAAATCCTGTCACCAGCGTTTTCGCGCTGATCAACTAAACGATCTTAAAAAATGCGCCGAATGCGGCGGGCTTTTAACCGAGCCCAAAAAATTTAACGGGATGTTTCAAACGCAAACCGGAGCATATCTTCGGCCGGAGACTGCCCAGGCAATATTTATCAATTTTAAAAATATTGTGGACTCTTTTCATCCGAAATTACCCTTTGGTATTGCTCAAATTGGCAAGGCATTTAGAAATGAAATCACTGCCGGTAATTTCATCTTTCGTGACATTGAGTTTGAACAGATGGAGCTTGAATACTTTATTCCCGGAAGCGATTGGGAAAAGTATTTTGACTACTGGCTCCAAAAACTTCATCTCTGGGCAAAGAAAGTAGGGATTGAGGATGTACCGAACGTGAGCATCTGGATACCGAACGGTCCCATTATTCTAAAAAAACTGTTGACATAGAGTATGACTACCCCTTTGGGCGTAAAGAGCTCTACGGCTTAGCTTACCGGACAGATTACGATTTAAAAAATCATAGTGAAAAGTCCGGTGTTGATCTTAGGTACGAAGGATTTTATCCCCATGTCATTGAACCGTCAATGGGAGTCGAGCGGACATTTTTAGCCGTTCTCTGTAGCGCCTATTTCGAGGACGGGAAACGGGTGGTCTTGAAACTAAAACCAACCCTGGCACCAATTAAAGTAGCTGTATTCCCTCTGGTTCACAACAAGACGAAATTGGTTAACAAGGCTCGGTCGCTCTTCGACAAGCTCAGAGTCTCGGTTCCCTCGACCTGGGATGACCGGGGCAATATTGGTAAAAGATATTTTTCCCAGGACGAAATCGGCACTCCGTGGTGCCTGACCATTGATTATCAAACTCTTGAAGATGATACTGTCACTATCCGGGATCGGGATACCACTAGACAAGAAAGAATAAACCTTGCTAAGATAGAAGAGTATCTCTCTGCCCATGTCTAAAAATATTATTCTAATCGGCACAGTAGTCATCGTCTTTTTATTTGGGATATTAAGTTTTATCATTTTTCAAAAAACTCTTCCGGAAAAACCCGTTGTTACCCAAAACCCCGCCCCGGAAATTAAAAAGGTTGATCTCTCAACTCAACCAGAGTGGGTTCAGAAACTTGAAGTTACCGCTGTTCGTGGTCGTAGTAACAACGGCCTACAAAACGTGACCTTTAGAATTACCGGGATACCCAGAGCCTTGGTTTCTAATATCAACTATGTTGTCCAGTACCAAACGACAAATAAAGGCTCGCAAGGAGCTCTTTCTACCAAGCCAATTGAAGTTGGGGGGAGCACCGAAGTCAGTAAAACCATTGACCTGGGGACCTGCTCCACTAAGTCTTGCGTTACCCACGATGGTGTGACTGCTATCGAACTCGAACTCGATTTTACCACCTCCGACGGCTCCCAATTCTCCTGGTCCAAAACTATCCCCTTGACACCGTGAAAAAGTAAGTTCAAAATAGTACGAAGTAGTATGTTTTTGGGAACTTATGTATCAAAATTGATGCCCAGAAACCAGTTTGTGCTGGCTGCCAAGCTGTCGAAATCACTATCTGGAGACAGGTTGATAATTGCCAAAGGCTTCGATAGGTGTGTCTACGGTTTTTCTGTTGAACAATGGCAAAAGATTGCCGAAGCAGAACTCCTAAAACCCCTATTAACCGAGGAAGGACGCCGAATGCGTCAGCAGGTTTTCTCACAAGCAGAAGAGGTCGATTTGGATAAACAAAGAAGATTCGTATTACCAGAGTATTTATTGAAACACGCCCAAATAAAAAACGATTTGGTTGTCATTGGTGCTGGCGACCATTTTGAGATTTGGGACAAAGATGAATGGGCAAATTTATCACATTCCGGTTCTTCTTAAAGAAGTTCTGGAAGCACTAGATGTTAAACCGGGGGAAAAATATATTGATTGCACTTTTGGCGGGGGTGGACATTTTAGGGCAATTCAAAAAGCCGGGGGCATAGTTTTAGGAATTGATCAGGATCCGGAGGCTAAGGCGCCGGTTCACGGAAACTTTGCACATTTAAAAAAAATCGCAGTTGAGGCCGGATTTAATGCGGTTGATGGGATTTTAATGGATCTGGGAGTTTCCAGTCACCAGTTAGAGACCGACTATCGTGGTTTTAGTTTTAATCGCGAGGCCAATTTGGACATGCGGATGGATCCCAAAAATCAAACGGTAACCTCCGCCGACTTGGTCAACGCCGGTTCAGAAAAAGAACTTGCCAATCTTTTTTGGAAATTCGGTGAAGAAAGGGCTAACCGGGCAGTAGCCAAAGCCATTGTTGAAGCCAGACCCATTACGACAACCAATCGACTTGCGGAGATTGTTTTAAGAGTCCGAAAGCATAGTCCTAAAGATCGGACCCATCCGGCAACGAGAATTTTTCAGGCGCTAAGAATTGCCGTCAATAACGAACTGGAAAATTTAGAAGAAGCCTTACCACAGGTAATGGAATTGTTAAAACCGGGAGGCAAACTGGTCGTAATCAGTTTCCACTCATTAGAAGACAGGATTGTCAAAAATTTTATGAAAAAAAGTCCATTAATTAGGCCAACCAAAGAAGAAATCGAACAAAATCCGCGGGCCCGAAGCGGAAAATTACGAATCTATGAAAAAATTACAGAAAGAAATTGATCTAAAAAAAGACAAAAGAAGTTATTTTTTGACCGTAATTATTTTATTAATTTTCGGATTTGTTTCTATTGTCAGAATTGCAGTTGCCAATCGTCTGGTCGAAGCCTCTGACCGCTTACATAATTTGGAAGTTAGAGAAAACATTTTAGCAGTCCAAAATCAGAAGCTGTCGCAAGAGGTTAGGCAAACTATTTCTCTAAATTATCTCGAACAAAAGGCCAAAAGTCTTGGTTTGGTATCACCCCAAAAGGTTTTATACCTATGAACTTCGTTTTCCGTCTCCGGCTGGTTTTTTCGCTGGTTATTGTTGTCTCTCTAGGCGTTATTTTTCGCCTGTCTTATTGGCAGATTGGTTCTTCAGCTCGTCTCTCCGCTCTAGCCGATGCCCAACATTTTAGTATCTTTGAGATTCCCGCACAGCGTGGTGAGATAAAAGCGGCAGACAATACCAATCTGGTTACCAACCGCCAATCAAATCTTCTATTTGCCAACTTGACTCAAATAAAACGTCCTCCCGAGGAAATTGCCAGTGCCCTAGCCCCCATTCTTGTAGAAACCATTCCCATAATTGCTACTGACTCCAGTAAAGAAAAAAAAGAAAAAGAGATAAACCAATCCCTTACCCGTCTCCTATCGGGTCAGGACGTTGCTTGGGTTGCTCTTTATCATAAGATTGACGATCAGATAAAAAACAAAATTAACGATTTGAAAATCTTGGGGCTTGAATTTGCCCCGGAGACGGATAGGTATTATCCTGAGGCTTCAATGTCTGCCCATCTTCTTGGCATTGTTGGTTCTGATCAAAACGGATCTCCGCGAGGCTATTTTGGTTTGGAAGGTTTTTACAATCGGGAGCTTGCGGGCAGGCCGGGTCTTCGCCGGGTGGAAAGAGACGCCATAGGTAGGCCGATTGCCATTGGATATGACACTACGGTTATCCCGCAGGACGGTCGAACCCTGATAACCTCAATTGATCGTTATGTTCAAAAAATTGCCGAAAACTATCTTACGGAAGGTATTAAAACTTGGGGGGCTTTATCCGGCAGTGTTATTGTTATGGAACCAGCCACCGGAAGAATCCTGGCCATGGTTTCGCTTCCGGCGTTTGATCCCGTCAATTTCTCGTACTATCCTCAGAAATTGTTTCAAAATCCGGCAATTTCTCAAACCTACGAACCCGGTTCCATTTTTAAGCCTCTTATTATGGCCGCCGCCATTAACGAGAATAAAGTTGCCCCCCAAACCGTTTGTGATCAATGCAGCGGGCCAAAACTAATCGAGGGTGGGGTTATTCGCACCTTCAATGACCAATATCATCCGGGCACCACTATGACCGAAGTTTTACAAAACTCTGACAATACCGGAATGGTTTTCGTCGGCGAAAAACTTGGCAAAGAAAATTTACTCAATTATCTAAAAAAATATGACCTGGCAAATAAAACGGGCATTGACCTCGAAGGGGAAGAGGCCGCCGTTATGAAGAAATCGGATCAATGGTATCCCCTGGATTTAGCTACCGTTACTTTTGGTCAGGGGATAGCTACCACTCCAATTCAGGTTATTCGCGCCTTCGCCGCTATTGCTAATGGCGGCTTTTTGGTTACTCCCCAAATCGTGACTAAAATTGTCGGTAGCGATCGTTCGGTGGAAATAAAACCCAAGATCGGCCCGCGGATTTTAAAACCGGAAACAACCAGAACTTTGACAGAAATATTAGTCAGTGTTACGGAAAAAAGTCCTCTCCATTTTCCTCGCGATCGAACGCCGGATTTAGACAAATTCAAAATTGCCGCTAAGTCCGGGACGGCACAAATCCCCATTAGTGGTCATTATGAACAAAATAAAACTATTGGATCAGTTATCGGCTACGCCCCGGCTGATAATCCCAAGTTTTTGATCCTTGTGAAGATGGATGAGCCTGCGGTTCGAATTTGGGGTTCTGACACCGCCGGCCCAATCTTCTTCAACCTCGTCCACGACCTACTTTTGTATTACAACATCAGTCCCTAATATCCAATGTTTCTTACTCACGCACGTGCGTCAATAAGGAACATGCAAGTTCTCTGAGGGGATTTTTAGCCATAATTCGTTAATTGATGTAAAATAGCCGGAGATGATTAGAAAAATCAAGAACTTTTGGCATCTGTTAGAGGCAATTTTTGGCTCAATTGTTTTTGGTTTTCCCGGGAAAAAGCTAACCATAATTGGGGTCACAGGCACCGACGGCAAAACTACTACTGCCAATTTAATTCATCACATCTTGACTACAGCCGGTTTTAAAACTTGCATTTCTTCCACCCTTTCCGGCCTTCACACCACCACTCCCGGTCGTTGGCGCATCCAAAAATTTCTTCGTGCTAGTTTAAACAATGGCTGCACCCATGCCGTTTTGGAAGTTTCTTCTCACGCCATTGACCAAAATCGTATTTGGGGAGTGGATTTCACCGTCGGAGTCATTACCAATATTGCCGATCACGAGCACCTTGATTATCACAAAACCTTTGAAAATTACAGAAAAGTTAAATTATCTTTTCTGGAATCCTGTAAAAAACAGGCCGATTGGAGGGAACTCGGAAACTTTAATTTCAAGACAAAACTAATCGGAGATTTTAATCATGAAAATTGTTTGGCGGCCATCGCGGTAGCTAGGGAGCTCGGTATAAATGATGAAATAATCCGCCAAGCCGTTGCCTCGTTTGAGCCGCCACCAGGAAGATTGGAAATTGTTGTCAGAAAACCGTTCCTCGTCATCGTCGATTTTGCTCACACCCCACAAGCCTTTGAGAAAGTGTTACCGGAAATCAAAAAATTGGGCAAGCGTTTAATCCACGTTTTCGGTTGTACTGGGGATAGAGATCGTACCAAACGTCCAATAATGGGCGCCATCGCCGAAAAATTCGACGACCAAATTATTCTGACTCACGAGGATACTTACTCCGAAGATCCTCGAAAAATAATTGAGGAAATTGCCAAAGGAATAAAAATGCCCGTTCTTAAAATAATGGACCGTAAAGAAGCTATAAAACTCGCCCTAGAACAAGCAAGGCCAGGGGATGTTGTAATTATTACTGGCGTAGGCCACCAAAAAACCCTAAACATGGGCGGGAAAGAAATCCCCTGGAGCGATCAAAAAGTGGTTAAAGAATTACTAAATGACTGATTATAAAAACAAAAAAGTTGCTATTCTGGGTTGGGGGGTAGATACTCAAGACATTGCGCCTTGGTTGGAAGAACAAGGGGCGAAGATTACAATTCTTGATGAAAAAAAGGGAGACAGATTTGACAAATTAGACGAATTTGACCTATTAGTGAGGAGTCCAGGAGTTTATAGATATAGAAAAGAATTTGAAGGATTAAATGTTTCTTCTAAAACAAAATTATTTTTTGATTTATGTCCGGCTAAAATAATCGGAGTAACCGGGACTAAGGGTAAAGGAACAACGGCCACTTTAATTTACGAAATTCTCAAAGCGGCCGGAAAAGATGTTTATTTGGGGGGGAATATTGGAGAAGGAGTTTTCCAAAACCTCCCAAAACTAACTAAAAATTCCTGGATGGTTCTCGAACTTTCAAGCTTTCAACTAATTGATCTTGATAAATCTCCGCATATTGCTGTTGTTCTTATGGCGACCCAGGAACATCAGGACTGGCATAAATCAATAAAAGAGTATATTAATGCGAAGAAGAACATTGTTGCACACCAAAAGTCCTCGGATTTCGCGGTTGCAAACAAAGATTACCCAAATTCGGTGGAAATCGGCAAGGCGGCAACCGGAAAAGTTATTTGGGTTAGTGGCAAACGCATCAACTTAAAAACCCGTCTCCGAGGCGTGCATAATAAAGAAAACATTGCCGCAGCAGTTGCAGTGGCAAAAATTATTGGCGTTCCCTATAAAAAAATCGTCGCCGACTTTAAGAGTTTGGAACATCGTCTTGAGGAGGTCGCTACAGTTGACGGGGTTACTTATTATAATGACTCTTTTTCCACCACTCCCGAAACGGCAATAGCGGCCATAAAATCATTCTCTGAACCAATAATTTTAATCGTTGGTGGCAGTTCCAAAAATTCGGATTTCTCAAAACTTGGCCGAGTGATTTCAGAAACCCCGAACGTAAAAGTGGTCATTTCCATTGGCATCGAAGGCCCGAAAATCGAAAAATTTATCAGAAATAAAAAAATCATTAAAGGCGGGGATTCAATGGACAAAATTATAAATTTGGCCTATAATAACGCCGTATCTGGTGATGTAGTTCTCTTGTCCCCCGCCTGCGCTAGCTTTGGAATGTTTGAAAACTACAAAGACCGTGGAGAACAATTTAAAATGCAGGTCAAAAAACTATGAAAATTCATTTTATGGGCATTGGGGGGTCAGGAATTAGTGCGGTGGCTCGCATTGCCAAAGCGCAAGGCTTCGAAGTGTCAGGATGTGATCTTGAAGATTCGGCTATAACCCGAAAACTTCGAACCGAAGGAATTGAAGTAATAATTGGCCACAACGCTTCACATTTAAAAAATATTGACATTTTAGCTCACTCACCTGCTGTGTATTATCAATCGGAAAATCATCCGGAATTTACCAAAGCTAAAAACCCGATGACTTGGGAAAAATTTATGGCTAAATATTTGATGAAGGGCAAAACTCTTATCGCTGTTTCCGGAACTCACGGCAAAGGGACCACAACCGCCATGATGGCACGGGTTTTAGAAGCGGCTAAGTGTGACCCGACAGTTGAAGTCGGAGCAAATCTTCTTGATTGGGGTAAAGAAAATTTTCGCAGCGGAAAAAGCAAATATTATCTTTGCGAAGCCGACGAATTTCGGGAGAAATTTTTACTTTACAAACCATACGTTGCGATCATAACCTCGGTGGAGATGGACCACCCGGAATATTTTAAAAACTTCGATGCTGTTCTTAACGCTTTCGTGAAGTTTTCTAAAAAATCTGACATCTTAGTTTTAAACAGTGAAGATGCTGGATGCAATAAACTTCTTAAAGAACTCAAAGGTCTAAAAACACCAAGAATCATTAGATACAAGTCGTTGAGGAAATCCCAAGCCAAATTAAAATTTCCCGGTAAACATATTCGATCTGATGCCGGAGCCGTCTGGGCGGCCGCCCGTGTTTTAGGGGTTAAAGATAAAGTCATTAAATCCGGGCTGGAGAATTTTAACGGCCTAGAAAGACGATTTGAGTATCGGGGTGAAACAGCAAGTGGAATAAAAATTTACGATGACTACGCCCATCATCCTACCGCTGTGTCTGTAAACATAAATGCCATCCGGGAAAAGCATCCCAATAAAAAAATCTGGGCGGTTTTTCAGCCCCATATGTTTTCAAGGTTAGCAACGCTTTTTGACGACTTTGCCTCTTCATTACAATTGGCTGACCGGATAATTATCTCTGACGTCTTTACAAGAAGAGAGCAGGGAATTACCAAGCCGTCTGGTAAAGACCTTTCCCGGGCCGTAGGTCCAAAGGCCACCTATATTGGTGGGGATTTGGTAAATGTCGCCAATTTCCTGTCCCGTAACGCCGGCAAAAATGATATTTTGTTGGTAATGGGCGCAGGAGATATTTATAAAGTGTCAGATATGATATTAACCTCGGGTTCTAAATCAATATCGTAAGCCCTCTTAACGTCCGCCTGCATTTGCTTGGTAAAATCTAATATCTCCTGACCAGTTGCCCCTCCGCAATTGATTACTATCAAGGCATGCTTATCATAAGTTGCCACGTTTCCAATTCTTTTCCCTTTCCAGCCAAGTCTTTCTAACAAAAAACCAGCGGGGATTTTGTTCGAAAAATGAGGAAGGTCTGGTATTTCTTCCAATAAATCTGCTAATTTTTCTTGGGAGACAAAAGGATTTTTGAAAAAACTCCCCGCTGTACCTATTTTTGTCCAATCAGGCAATTTTGATTTTCGCAAAGCAGCAGTCTCCTGGGCAATTTTTTTAGAATTTGGATTTTTTGACAATTTAATCGTGACGCTTTCAACGAAACGGTTTTTTAATTCATGTTTGAAAGCGCTTTCGCGGTAGCCAAATTTACACTGATCTTTAGAAAATATTTCTTTTCCGGACTTGGCGCTGACAAAAATATCTTCAAAAGTCTGGCCGTAAGCGCCAATATTTCCCACTAATGCTCCGCCTATGGTTCCGGGGATAAGGCTAAGTTTTTCGAGACCTGCCCAACCGTTATCAACGGCAAAATTAACAAAATCAATCCAGCTTTCTCCGGAGGCAATTTCAAAAACCCCTTTTTCGATCTCTTTTTTTCCAAGAAGATTATTTTTAATTACTAAACCGTCGTAGTCTTTTGTAAAAAGAATATTAGCACCATTGCCCAAAATTAATGAATTTTCATTAGGAATGTCTTTGGGACTGTTAACTTCCAAAAAATACTTGGCTTTAACACTAACTTTGAAAGTGTTGTAGGGGAACAAGTTTACGTCTGATTGTGCTTTAGCCACCAATTGATTATATAATAGAATGCCACGTGACGAAATATATTATTACCGGCGGGAAAAAGCTTAACGGCCAAGTCCAGCTATCCGGCGCAAAAAACGCCGGATTTAAGGCCTTGATTGCCACTCTTCTTGGTGATTCACCATCAACTATCTGCGGCTTGGGTCTTATTTCTGAAGTCGGCTTTGCCAAAGAAGTAATTGTTTCCATCGGAGGAAAAGTTACCCAATTATCAAACCCCCACTGCTTAATAATCGATCCTACAAATTTGCGGGATTTTTCTATTCCTGTCGAAATTGGGTCCAAATCACGGTCTGTAACCATGTATGTTGGTCCCCTTCTGAAAAAATTTGGCAAAGCGATCTTACCTGCACCCGGTGGCGACAGGATCGGTAGCAGACCGATTGATCGGCACCTTGAGGGGCTGGAGGCTCTTGGGGCCAGAGTAAAATTTACTAATGGCATATTTGTAGTTGAAGCCCCAAATGGTCTTTGCGGAGCCACTTATCGTTTTCGTAAAAATACCCATACGGGAACGGAGACATTGCTGATGTGTGCCGTTTTTGCCAAAGGAGAAACAATTTTAGAAAACGCCGCTGCCGAGCCGGAAGTCGACGATTTAATAACTTTGCTAAATTCTATGGGGGCAAAAATAATGCGTTTGGCTGCCAAGACCATAAGAATTTCCGGAGTTGAAAACCTTCGGGGGGTTAATCATATCGTCATGAAAGATAGATTAGAAGCAGCTACGTTTGCTTGTGCCGCCTTGGCTACAAAAGGAAACATTGAGGTTTTAGGTGCCGACCCGCTGGTCTTAACTGCTTTCCTGGCCAAAATTAATGAGATTGGTGGCCGATGGGAGAAAACCAGCAGCGGTATAAGATTTTGGTATGAAGAACCACTGATTGCAACTAATGCCACCGCAACCTTTTATCCCGGATTTATGACCGACTGGCAACCGATGTGGACGGCATTGATGACCCAAGCGCGGGGTATATCAACTGTTCATGAAACTGTTTATGAGAGTCGTTTTGCCCACATAGCTGATTTGTCAAAAATGGGAGGGAAATTTGAGTTTTTCAATCCCAAAGTCGAAACCCCCGAAGCAGTATATAACTTCAATTTAGAAGATGATAAGCCGGAAAATTTCCATGCCGTAAGAGTCTTTGGGCCAACTCCCCTAAGAGGAACCGAGATTGAGATAAACGATATTCGCCGGGGAGCAACCATTATTTTAGCAGGCTTGGCAGCTAGTGGAAAAACCATTATAATCGATAGTAAAGACCAAATTAAACGTGGCTATGAAGACCTTGTTAGCCGGCTCCAGAAGCTAGGGGCGCAAATAGATGTTATAATCTAACTATGGCTCAGATTTTGGGTTTATTACTATTATCTTTTTTCATCACCGCCGTTCTTCTGGTCCCCTTTATCGATTTTCTCTATAAACTCCGCCTCAATCGCACCAATGAAAACAAGCGCGTTGACACTTTAAACAAAGCTACCCCCATAACCGCCAAGCTTTTGGCCTATAAAACCAAAAAACCCATCGGTGGGGGAGCGCTGGTCGTCGTCATTACCGCCGTTCTCTCCTTATGGTCCTATGGACTTCTTGGTATCCAGGCCAATGCCAGTGAATTCTTTATTTTGATTTTTACCATGCTTTCCTTTGGCCTTTTGGGACTATATGATGATGCCCGCAAAAATTTTAATAAGGATCGCTCTGGTTTTTTTGGTCTTCGTTGGCGCCACAAACTGATTATTCAAATTCTCCTGGGACTTTTTATCGGCCTTTATTTTTTCCTCGTTCTTAAGTATGACATTTTAAATATTCACTGGTTTGGTTTTTTAGACTTGGGGATTTTTATTGTCCCTCTTACCGCTTTTGCCGTGGTTTCTTTTGCCAATGCCTACAATATTACCGATGGTCTTGACGGTCTGTCTTCCGGTGTCCTTCTTATTTGTTTGATTTCTTTTACCATTCTTTCTGCCCAGCTTCTGCATCCTTCGTTGGCCGTATTTCTTGCCATCTGGATTGGTTCTCTGATTGCTTTTCTTTATTTCAATATTTTTCCGGCCCGTATCGAGCTGGGTGATACCGGGGCTCTAGCTTTTGGGGCCACTCTGGCCGTTGTCGGTCTCCTAACCGGGAGAATATTAGCCCTAGCCGTCATTGGCGGGATTTTTATTTTTGAAGTTGGCAGTTCTCTTTTGCAAGTGTTATCCAAGCATTTTGCCGGTAAAAAACTTTTTGCCGTTGCCCCCCTTCACCTCTGGTTTATGAATCGTGGTTGGGAAGAGCCAAAAGTTGTCATGCGATTTTGGATTGACGCAATACTCTTTGCCGTTTTTGGTTTATGGCTCGGGGTAATAAAGTAGATTGGTATCTTGTTTTTACTGTTTTATCGCTTCTGATTTTTGGTGTCCTTATGGTCTATAACGCTTCTTCTGCCAACGCTCTTCGGGATTTCGGCGATAAATATTACTTTCTTAAAGAACAAGTCAAATGGGCCCTAATTGGTACTTTCGCTATGATTTTCTTCGCTTTTTTCGACTATCGCCAGTTGTATAAATTTTCTCCATTTATTTTAGTCGTGGCTCTCATCGCTTTAATTTCTGTATTTATCCCCGGTCTTGGCGTCAAAGCTTATGGCGCCCATCGGTGGATTGATCTTCGTTTTACCGTTTTACAACCCTCTGAATTTTCTAAACTTGTCCTGATTATCTATCTTTCCGCCTGGTTTTCCGCGAAAGAAAAGGGTCGGTTATTGGCTTTTGGGCTGCTCCTTTTTATTTTTGTCGGGCTGATTCTTCTCGAGCCGGATATGGGCACCGCTATAGTTCTGGGAGCCGTTGGCGTTATTTTATATTTTCTCTCCGAAGCTCCGTTTTATCATTTTTTGGCCCTTCTTCCGGCCGCCGCTTTAGGCGCAATTTTTCTCGCCATAAACTCCTCCTATCGTCAAAAAAGGCTCACCAGCTTTCTTGACCCAAGTTCTGATCCCTTGGGGGCTTCTTATCACATTAGACAAGCTCTTATTGCCCTGGGTTCCGGCGGTCTTTTTGGTCTTGGTCTTGGCGGGTCAAGACAAAAATATTCTTATCTTCCTGAAGCCACTACCGACTCCATTTTTGCCATTATTGGTGAAGAGCTGGGTTTCATCGGATCTTTAGTTCTTATTAGCGCTTTTATTTTTATCTTTATCCGCGGTTTTAAAATTGCTCTCGCCGTCAAAGAACCGTTTGGTCGTCTACTGGCTGCCGGAATTATCAGCTGGTTTTCTGTCCAAACCCTTGTCAATCTTGGGGCTATGGTATCATTAATTCCCCTAACCGGTGTTCCCCTGCCCTTTATCTCTTATGGCGGCTCCGCTCTGGTTAGTGAAATGATCGGCGTTGGCATATTATTAAACATAAGAAAACAAAATTCATGAAAAAAATTTTTATCACCGGCGGCCACTATACTCCGGCCAAAGCGGTTATAGATGAATTATTGGACGAGTATGAAATTTTTTATTTGGGAAGAAAATATGCCATGGAGGATGATGATGCACTGGCTTTTGAGTACCTAGACCTAAGGAACTTAAGTAACCTAATTTACTTAGAACTCACAAACGGCCGCCTCCAAAGAAAATTTTTTATTAAGCCCCTTCAGTCCATTAAAGCGTTCTTAAAAATTTTTGTCGGTTTTGGACAAAGTTTTTATTGGCTTTTAAAATTTCGACCAAATCTTGTATTGTCTTTTGGTGGCTATCTGGCCCT
>JBBTUQ010000024.1:15969-17791 GCA_038063675.1 Patescibacteria group bacterium
GGCTTTTAAAATTTCGACCAAATCTTGTATTGTCTTTTGGTGGCTATCTGGCCCTTCCAGTCGTAATTATTGCTTGGTTTTTGGGAATTCCCATTCTGACTCATGAACAAACTTTGGTTTCAGGACTGGCCAATAAAATTATTTCCAAATTTGCAAAAAAAACATTATTTGGCAATCCGATTCGCAAAGAAATTTTAGATTTAAAACCGGTAAAAACTTCAGGAATTTTTGTAACCGGAGGAAATCAAGGATCACATGTTATTAATCTGGCGGTAAAAAAAATCTTAAATAAATATCAAGTTATTCATCAGACAGGGGATTCTAAAAATAATGACTACGAGGATTTGGTAAAAATTAATAAAAATACTTACAAGTTTTTAAATGCGCATGATATGGCCAAGGCTTTAAATGAAGCTACTCTGGTCATCTCTCGAGCCGGAGCAAATATCACTACTGAACTAGCTTTTTTGGGTAAACCGGCAATTTTAATTCCCATTCCCTGGTCTTCCGGCAACGAGCAATATTTAAATGCTAAAAAATTAGTTGACGCCGGCACCGCCGAAATTTTGGAACAAAAAGATCTCACCGGAGAAAATTTACTAAAATTAATCTCCCAAATGTTTGCCAGTCTCGAAAAATACCAGGAAAATGCTTCGAAGGCGCGGAAACTAGTTATTCCCAATGCCGCAGAAAAAATTGCGAAAGTGATCTCGCAGGAGCTGCTCTTGCGAAGCTAGAAAAATGAAAAAAAAGTTTCTTGTCATCTCTGGAATAGTTTTTTTAATCTCGATTATTTTTCTTGTTTATCTCTTCTTGTCACATTTTCGCCCTCCTAATTTACTTCGTCCCATTGTCGGTGAAAACTATAAAGTTAGGTTAGTTCAAGAACTCTCTTCCAAAAAAATCGAACTTCATACTTTGCCTGACGAATCAGATGATGCTCTAATCGCTTCTATTTCCGGGATTTTAGTATATTTTTCAAAAAATAAGGATCTGTCAGTCCAGGCGACGGCTTTACAAATGATTTTAGGAAAGACTACAATAGATAATAGAATCCCAAAAGAGATAGATTTAAGATTTAGTAAACCCATATTAAGATATTAGTTATGGCTAGAGATAAAACTATTTGCGGTATTGATGTTGGGTCTAATAAAATAACGACGGTTATCGCTGTCTGTGATAAAGAAGATAATGCTTCCGTAATCGGTGTTTCTGCCATTCCCTCCCGTGGCCTTCGTAAGGGCCAAGTCGTTGACATTGAGGACGCGGTAGCGTCCATTTCTCAAAGTGTTGACAGTGCTGAACGCATGGCCGGAGTTTCTATCGGCAGTGCCTTTGTTTCCGTTGGCGGGGCTCATATTCAAAGTCAAAATAGCAAAGGCGTGGTGGCGGTCTCGCAACCCGAGGGCGAGATCGGCAGTGAAGATGTCCGTCGTGTCATTGACGCCGCCAAAGCCATTTCCATTCCTTCATCCCGGGAAATTCTTCACGTTATCCCCCGTGGTTTTATTGTCGATGGCCAGGAAGGTATTAGAGATCCGATTGGCATGACCGGCGTGCGGCTTGAGGTGGAAACTCAAATTGTCACCGGGGCCACTATCACCATTCGTAATCTTGCCAAATGCATTGCCGAGTTGGGTATTGATATCAATGCTCTCGTTTTTTCCGGCCTTGCCAGTGCCTGCTCAGTGCTTTCAGAGACCGAAAAAGAATTAGGCGTTGTTTTAGTGGATATTGGCGCAGGGACTACTGATATTGCCATCTATGTTGATGGAGCCCTGTCTTACTCTTCGGTTCTTCCTGGTGGTGCTAAAAATGTCAC
>JBBTUQ010000025.1:0-2172 GCA_038063675.1 Patescibacteria group bacterium
ACTATTAAATTTTCTGGCCATTTCCCTCGTTACTTCAATATGCGGCTCCTGATCAACCCCCACAGGAACTAATTCGGCGTTATAAATTAAAATGTCCGCCGCCATTAAAACCGGATAATAGAATAGACCAACATTTACGTAATCAGGATAGGTGGCTTTTTTGTCTTTGTAGGTCGGTAGGTCCTCAATCCTGCTCATGGGATAAACACAGCCCAAATAATAGGCCAATTCTAAATGCTCTCCTGCCAAATGTGATTGAACCATAATGTGAGATTTCTTGGGATCCAGGCCGGCGCCCAAATAATCAAGAACCACATCTCTAATTGATTGAGGCAATGTTAAAGGATCGTAAGGAATGTTAACCGTGTGTAAATCGACCACCGAAAAAATGCAGTCGAATTTATCCTGCAACTCCACCATCCCCTTAATGGCCCCCAAATAATTACCAATATGGGGCCGATCATTCGCCCTCACCCCCGAAAATACTCGTTTTTTACCTCCCATGCCATGATTATACCAATTTTTTATCAAAAATTTCCGTTTCGTCATATTGACCACCAGTCTTCTCTGATTTAAACGCCAGGGTGGCCATTCACCTATCTTGCCTTCTTCCGTTAACCTGCCGCTTCTTCTTTGTTTTTATGAATCGTCCCCTCGGGGTGATGGGGAGGAGAATAGGTGGTGATTATTTTCAGATCTACATCCCCAACATTTAAAAAATTATGCCGTACCCCTGCTCGTACCAAAACTAAATCACCTTCGTTAAAACTCGCTTCTTCGCCGTTTAGAACCACTTTCCCCTGCCCTGCTACGCAACAAAGAACCTGGTCGTTGTCTTTATGAATTTCCATTCCAATATCTTCACCAACAGGAATGCTCATGATAACTACTTGGGTATAAATCCCTGTTTCCAGAACTTCACGAAAATAGGTATTTTTTAAAGCTTTGTCTTTGATGTTAGAAACTACACCCGTCATAAATTAATCTTACTCTAAACTCTCCCCGCTTGTAAACTCGGCAATTCCACACGCGTGAATTAGCCCCACTTTTACCCTAAATTCACGCTATATTGACAAAATGGCGTGAATATGGTAGTATTTAGACATGACTTCACGCGATGACAAAGACCGCCTGCTGGCCTTGCAAAAAGACTATATTCAGTTAAAAGAGGGAAAAGATGCCTTTTTGACAATGATTGCTGAAGCTGAAATCCCCGAAAGTGTTTACAATTCTAATGCCATTGAAAACTCCACTTTAACACTAGCCGAAACTGAAAGAATTCTTTTAGAAATGGAAGTAACCAGAGACGTTAGCCTTCGGGAAGTCTTTGAAGCCAAAAATTTAGCTCGAGTAATGGAATATTTATGCCTTAAAAATAAAACGTTTGGTCTAAATGCCGATTTCATTTTGACACTCCACCAAATGTTTATGGGCAATATTGATGATTCTATTGCCGGAAAGTTCCGACAAAAAAATGAGTATGTCCGGATTGGAAATTACATCGCTACCCCCCCGGAACATATTGAAAGTCGAATTCATTCTTTACTAAATGAGTACTCTAGCGATAGCATTTCATATTTTCTTGAAAAAATGGTGAAGTTTCATTTTGAATTCGAACTTATTCATCCATTCGTTGACGGAAATGGCAGGATTGGACGGACAATTTTAAATTTTCAATTGGCCCAATGTAATTTACCCCCAATTACTATCCGAAACAAAGAGAAAAGCTCCTACCATTTGGGTTTCATTGACTATCAAAATACCAAAGCTACCAAAAAAATGGAGAAAATCATTTATTTGGCGGTTTTAGAATCACTTCATAAACGTCTTGCTTACTTACAAGGTAAAAAAATTATTTCTGTTATGGAATACTCCAAAACCGCAAATAAAACGGCATCCGCAATTTTAAACCAAGCCGCTCGTCAAACCATTCCCGCTTTTCGCGAACGAGGGGTGTGGAAAATAGGAGTTTAACCTTTTCAATTGTGGAAAATAGTCAATGATTGCAGTATAATAATCTTAGCAACGCGGGGTAGTGTAAAGTTGCATGGAAGGCTCATAATCTTCCGGTCCCAGTGCGATTCTGGGCCCCGCAACATCATAAATGGAGAAAGAAAAACAAACTAGCATTAGGTATTCCATGAGTGCTCTACCTGGAGACGAAGAAATACA
>JBBTUQ010000026.1:0-2081 GCA_038063675.1 Patescibacteria group bacterium
TCCCCTATGGGCGAGAAAACTAAATTGCGGTGCTGCAGAGCGTCAAATTTAAGGGCATCTAAATATTCTTTGGAATCAGTCATTTCTTTTTGCCAATCTACCAATTGCTTTACCCAAGATAATTTGTTGGAAACAATTACTTTACCCATTTGAAGTTTTTCATCTGAATCTCCTTTGGATTTGGCATATGAATATTGCCAATGAGCAGCCAAACCCATTTCGGCTTGTTCGTGCATTTGATATGTTCTGATTTGAATTTCTACAATTCGTCCTGCCGGCCCGAAAACTCGCGTATGGATTGATCGGTAGCCATTAGGTTTCGGAACGGCAATATAATCAGACACTCCCAGCGCCGGAACCGGCTTAAAAATCTTGTGAATAACCCCTAGAGCCACATAACATTCGTCGATATTTTCCACAACAATTCGCAAAGCCACCAAATCATGAATCAAAGTCAAATCTTTATTTATCTCCGGCCGCAAAAGTTTTCCATAAAGACTATAAAGATGTTTGGCCCGTCCGTTAATTTCCGCCCTGATTTTTTCTTCAATTAATTCGGTCAAAAGCTTTCGTTTTATTTGGGTGACATGTTCTTCAGCCTCTTTGTAAGCCGTGCGGGAAAAATCCCAAAGCCATTTATAATCATCAGGGTATAAATAAGGGAAAGCTAAATCTTCCAGTTCTCCTTTTACTTCGCCCATTCCCAGCCGATCGGCAAGGGGCGCATATATTTCCAAGGTTTCTCGGGCAATCCGTTGCTGTTTTTCCACGGGAAGGTATTCCAGGGTTTGCATATTATGAAGCCGATCTGCCAGTTTGATAATCACTACCCTTAAGTCCTTGGCCATGGCCAAAAACATTTTCCGTAAATTTTCCACAAATTCTTCTTCTGTTGATCCACGTAGTTTTAGTTCTCCAATCTTTGTTACTCCATCAACCAAAAGAAAAATTGTCTCCCCAAATTCTTTTTGGATATCCTCCTTCGTAGCCGCTCCATCCTCAACGCTGTCGTGTAAAAATCCCGCCGCAACCGTGATTGCGTCCATTTTCCAATCCTTTAAAATATTCGCCACGGCAAATAAGTGAGAAATATATGGATCGCCAGAAAGCCGTTTTTGGCCATCGTGTGCCGTTTGGGCAAAAGTGTAAGCTTTCTGAATAAGTGAATCATTGATCATTGTTTAATTATATCCTTCACCTTTAACTGCAAATTGGTCTTGCCGTTGAAGGTGTTGAGATCTAATGCGTAGGCCAGTTTAATTTTCTGGCCTACTTTTAGTTGTCCGGCCATGTGGCCGAGGTTAAAAGCAATGGCATCAAAAGAAGATTGCTTCGCTTTGCTCGCAATGACAAGTTTCAAATGTTTTCCGTCGCCGACGGTTCGAAGATCCTGAATAATTGCCCCACTGGCAAACACCGGTTCGGGGCTGCCCATACCGTATGGGGCAAACTGCGCTAAGCTATTATAAAAATCCATATTTATATCTTTTAAATCTAATTCACAATCAATTTTCAAAGTTTTTTCCAACATGTCATCAGTTATTTTTTCGTTCGCGTATTTAGTAATTAGTAATTTAAAATTAGAAATTTCGCTGGTTTTAATTGTAAAACCAGCGGCGGCGGGATGGCCTCCGGCATTAACTAACAATTTATCATGAGTTTTGATTGCTTCAATAATATTGAATCCGGAAATAGACCTTGCCGACGCTTTACTCATCTTTTCCCCTTTGGAGATAACAATTGACGGCAGATAATATTTCTCCGTTAACTTTCCGGCGATCAATCCAATGATTCCCGAATGATAGGCCTCGTGTTCGATAACGATAATTTTTTCTGTAATTTTTGCGTTTTGAAAAGCATGTTGAGTGCTTTCCTCCGCCATTTTTTGTCTTTCTTTATTAATATCGTCAAGTTGTTTAGCCCATTCGCGGGCTTTTGTAATATCTTTTGTGCAAAGAAGTCTTAGACCTATCAAAGCCGAATCAATTCTCCCGGCGGCATTAATTCTCGGCCCGATCATGTAGCCAATTTCGTATGTTCCGATCTTTTTAATACCCGCCACTTCATATAGTGCTCTTAAT
>JBBTUQ010000027.1:0-9889 GCA_038063675.1 Patescibacteria group bacterium
GATTATTACTATTTCTAATTCCGCCAAAAAAGACACCCAAAGCTTTTTTAATTATCCTCAAAATAAAATCTTTACCACTTATTTGGCCGCCGATGAGAAGTTCCAAGTCGTTAAAAGTAAAAAAAATTATCACCTTCCCGATACTTTTGCCCTCTATGTTGGCGGCGTCAATTGGAACAAAAATCTTCCGAACTTAATAAAGGCCTGCCAGAAAATTAATTTACCCCTAATTTTTGTTGGTGAGGAATTTCTAAAGACTAAAGTAGACTTATCCCATCCCGAGCTCCAACCCTTCAAAGAGGTCCTGAAACTTATTAAAAAAGATCCCAAGATAAAATGTCTAGGCTTTATTCCTACAGAAAACCTCGTTGATATCTATAATCTTGCCACAGTTTATGTTCAGCCGTCAACTTATGAGGGCTTTGGTCTCCCTGTCCTTGAAGCTCTAAGCTGTGGTTGCCCGGTCGTGTGTGGCCATAATTCCAGTCTTCCGGAAATTGGCGGAGAAGCCGTAATCTACACCGACACTCTCAATATCGAAAAACTAAGTCGAGCGATCTTTAACGTGATTCACCTTTCAAAAATTCAGCGGGAAGATATTATCCAAAAAGGCTTAATCCAGGCCAAAAAATTCAGCTGGGCCAAAACCGCTCGGGAAACCTATGAAATATATCAAAAAGTTCTGGTCAGAGAATAAAAAAATAATCGAAATATTTTTGTTTTGGCGCTTTAGCCTTTTATTCATCGGCTTTGTCAGTATAAATATTCTTCCCTTTAAAGCCAGTTTCCCCTATATAGACGAAACCCTAATTTCTTCAGGTTTTCCCCAATGGCTTTGGCAGTGGGGGAATTTCGACGGAGTTCATTATCTAACTATTGCCCAACATGGCTATCTGGGCTTAGTTAATAACGAGCAGGTGTTTTTCCCCTTATACCCGCTATTAATTAAACTTTTATACTTTTTAACCCAAAACTATCTGGCTTCCGGTTTGTTAATTTCTAACTTCTCTATTCTCTTCGCTGCCATCGTCTTAAACAAAATTACCAAAAACATCTGGCCGGTTATTTTTTTGTTTTCGTTTCCCACTGCTTTTTTCTTTGGGTCAATCTACACCGAATCCCTATTTCTGCTACTGATACTTTTAACATTTTACAAGTCAAAATTTTTTGGTTTTCTTGCCGGTCTGACCAGGCTAACGGGATTTTTCACCGGAATTTTTGGAGTTTTGGGTGTGACTATTTATATGCTCTACCTAAAACTTGAGTTTAATAATCCTCTTCTTTTTCTTTTTAATCAGGGCGGGTTTAACAACGCCAGAGCCAATAATCTATTCTCGCTGGTTACTCCTCCCCAGGTGATTTTTCGCTATTTCAAAATATTTACTACCGCTGACCCGGCCAACATCGCCTTTTGGGTTTCTGTCCTTGAATTTTCTTCATTCGTATTTGGAATAGGGCTTCTTACCTGGCTAACTATCCATAAAAAAATTCCCGTTTCCTGGCTAATTTTCTCTTGGGCTGCCCTTTTACTTCCGTCATTTTCCGGGACTTTCGCTTCCATACCCCGCTATCTTTTAACTATTTTCCCCATCTTTATCTGTTTGGGATCTATCAAAAATCAATCTCTTAGGCTTGCCACCATTTTAATTTTTGCTATATTACAGGTGGTTTTAACAGTATTATTCGTCCGTGGTTATTTTATTGCCTAAATGAAAATTCTAATTATTGTTCCCGCATACAATGAAGAAAAAACCCTACCCGCCGTCATAAAAGATCTGGAAAGCCACGGCTATAAAAATATTGTGGTTATTGATGACGGTTCCACCGACAAAAGCAGTCGAATTGCAAAGCAAACAAAAGTCCCGGTTTTAACTCATGTTCTCAATCGTGGGCTGGGAGCCGCTCTCGGCACCGGTTTTGAATATGCCCAAAAAGTTAATGCCGATATTGTCGTTACCTTTGATTCCGACGGCCAACATAAAGCCGAGGATATTAAAAAACTTATCGCTCCGCTAATTACCGGCAAGGCCGACGTCGTGATTGGTTCAAGAATGCTAAATTATCAAAAAATGCCTAAAGACAGGCTTATTTTCAACTTTTTAGCCAACGTCGCCACCGCTCTTACCTTCGGTGTGTGGTCCACCGATTCCCAGTCTGGATTGCGGGTATTTAATAGAAAGGCCGTAAATTCTATTCACCTAAAAACTGACCGAATGGAGGTTTCCAGCGAATTTTTTAAAGAAATAAAAAGAAATAAGCTCAATTTTGCGGAGGTACCTATTGATCCGGTTTACGATGAATATAGTCGAAAAAAAGGGCAGGAGGGAAAAGGTAACTGGAATTCAGTGAACGTTGGTATTAAAATGCTCTTAAGGGTTTTTAGATAGCCATGGCTTTAATTCAAATAATTTTGATCGCCTTTTCTCTTTTTGCCTTAAGCCGGGTCGTTCTTCGTTTTCGCGGCGGCCAAATCCGGGGAATGGAGTTTATCTTTTGGTCAACACTTTTTTCCATTGCCATTATCGGTATTGCTCTGCCCGGTGAGCTTTCTCGTTTGGCAGGCTTACTTGGTATCGGGCGCGGCGTCGACCTCATTACTTATGCTTCCATTGCCATTCTTTTTTATCTGGTCTTCCGCCTTTATGTTTTTCTCGAAGACATTCGTCATGAAATCACCGAAGTGGTCAGGATGATTGCTCTCCAGAAGAAAAAATGAAAATTCTCTTCTTAACCGAATTTTTTCCCACCACCAACGGCGGCTTAATCTCCGGAGGGTCTGAATCCAGAACATATTATTTGGCAAAACAATTATCTTTAAAATATAATATTTCCGTTATAACTTGTTATTTGGAAGGAACTTTGCGGGAAGAAAGCTGGGGAAGATTAAAAATCTATCGCGTTGGACCGAAAAGAAATTATGTGCGAAAAATGTCTCTTTGGGAACGCGGTTTATTTGGTCTTTCAGCCATGTGTAAAACTTTTCAATTAAGACCGAATATTATTGATGCCAATAATGGAGTCGTTTATATTTTTGGATTTTTAGGGAAGTTAATTACCAGCGCAAAACTTGTTTATTGGGTTCCGGATGTCGTGGGGTTAAAAGAATGGCAAAAAGAACAAGGCCTTCTCGGCGGTATCATAGCTTGGGCTTTAGAATCTGTTATTTATTGGTTTCCTGCGGATCAAACGATCGCTTTAAGCGAAACCACAAAAAAGAAAATGGCATGTACCAAAAACATAAACGTTATTTACCCCGGCGTATGATATTAATCTCTGTTAACCGGCTGGCTTTTTACAAACGCAACGATTTAGCTGTCAAAGCGGCGGCCAAACTTGGCCTTAAATACTGGATTATCGGGGAGGGCAAAGAAAAAGAAAAATTAAAAAGTAATAACGTAATTTTGTTTGGGAACTTGCCACATGCGGAAGTTTTAGAAAAATACAAACATGCGGATATCTTTTGTCTTCCATCAGAAGTTGAGGGCTTTGGCATTGCCACATTAGAGGCCATGTCCGCCGGTTTGCCTTTCGTAAATAGTGATATTCCGGTTCATCAGGAAATCGAAAAAGCCAGTCACGCCGGCCTATTATTTAAATCCGGCGATTATCACGATCTGGCCGATAAACTGGAAATATTAATAAAAGATAAAAAATTATATAGTAAATTAAGTAACAACGCCCTTTTCTTTGCGAAAAAATATAGTTTGGACAGAATGGTTCGAGAGACCGAAAAAATTTATGAAAATTTGCTTTCTCATTGATGCCTGGAAGCCGGTGTGGGGCGGGGGGCAGGAACATGTTTTACGGGTCGCGAAAACACTAAAAGCTGATATTATTGCCCCCAATCTCGTCAATCCCAAATTTAACTTTTTTAATTTTTGGCACCGGATTTGGTTTTCTCTTTGGACAATAAAATTTTTATTGACTTCAGATTATGATCTTTATCACAGCCACACATTTTCCACCAGCATTTTTCTTCCCCTAGTAAAGCTTCGGGGCAAAAAAACCGCCATCACTTTACATGGGCTGGGAAAAAATTTAATCGGCGGAGGGATTTTAAACACTCTTAAGATTCCCGTCTTGTTAAGTTGGTTGATCTTAGATATTTGGCCCTATGATGCCCGTTTTTCGGTGTCTAGTATCAAAAATTTTATTACCGTGGGGAATGGCGTAGATACTAACGAGTTTGATAAATTTAAAAAAAATAAGACAAATAGATTCCGCATTTTCTGGATTGGCAGAAAATATGACCCCATTAAGGGTGTTAATTATTTAGGAGAAGCCGTAAAAGGTCTCGATGTAGACCTGGATGTTGCCGAAAATATTTACGGCGAAGAAAAAATTAAAAGATTCAAAATGGCCGATCTTTATGTTTTGCCATCACTATCCGAAGGTTTTCCCATCGTTCTTCTGGAAGCCATGGCGGCAAAATTGCCCATTATTACCACTGACGTCGGTGATTGTAAAAAACTTGTCGAAGAAGCAAAGTGTGGCTTGGTTATCAAATCCGTCGCCGATCTCAAGCCCGCCATTATAAAAATGATAAAGTCAAAAGACTTAGTTACAATGGGAGAAAGGGGATATCAATATGTCAAACAAAAATACACCTGGGCCAAAGTGGCCGCTATTTATAATTCTGGCCATCGCGGCCTTAATTCTTAGTATCGGCATTAATAAGCCCTTTTGGGGTCACCACGACTGGAACGGGGTTTATTGGGGGCAAGTGGCCAAAAACTTTGCCCAAAACGGTCCATTTGCGTCAAAGCTTGCCATGGATTTAGGCGGGGGAAACTACAACTTTCACTACACACCAGTCTTTACTCTAATCTGGGCCACATTTTTCAAAATCTTTGGGGTTGCCAACTGGGTTTCCCGCCTTTTTCCCATTATATTTTCTCTTGGATCAATCGCCGTCTTCTATCAAATCGTCAAAAAGTATTTTAGTTTGAAAACCGCCATTATCGCCTGCTTTTTATGGATCGCTACCCCTATGTTCATTTACTTTGGCAAAATGCCAATTCACGAAATCCCCCTGATGTTTTTTGTCCTGCTGACTTTTTGGTTCTATTTAAATAATAATTTCAAAAAAACTATTTTTTCAACTATTTTTGCCATGCTTGTAACTTGGCCCGGATTCTTTTTAGTGCCGGTATTAACGCTATTTAACCGCAAATATTTGGTTTTATTCCCGATTGCTTTTTTATTATTTGGTTTGCATTTAACACATGATTATTTTGTCACCGGCGATTTTTTGGGCGGGGGACTAAGAGAGATTCTTCTCACCAGACTTGCCGGGGTTTCTATTATCCCCTATGTTAGCCTGCTGGCTCGTTGGGCCTGGACATACTATTTTCTTCTAATTCCTTTATCTTTCCTCGGCATCTTGACACAACTTACGCGGCCGCGTAGGTTGTGTATAGATATTGTTTTTTTGTTTTTTATTTATGCCATTATCTATCCCATCGTTTTTCGCGATGCCAGTTATCGCCACGACTATCTTCTCATCTACTTTTGGCCATTTTTAGCTTTATCATCGGCCCTGGTTATTAATAGAAAATTGCTGGCAATTTTAATCATTTTATTGACACTCTATTCCCGTTGGGATTTTATTCTGGCTTTGCAAAACAGCTCTTTATACCGGGAAAGCGTCAAAATAGGGGAATATGCCAAAAATAAAACCAGACCCGGGGATAAAATCCAAGTCATAAGTTTTGACAAAACTCTGCCTTTTGACGGCTGGTTTGCAGGGTATTATTCCGATCGTCCGGCCATCTATACCACTAACCCTGACGAAATAAATCCGGAATATAAAACCTTCTACTATTTTTCTGGAGGCAAAATTAAAGCTGGAGCAGAAATAAGTAACAACGGAACAAAATAAATGCTCCAATAATCCCGGGTCGCATCGATTTTACCCGTCATGGCCATTATTCCTGTAAAGATAAAAAATGGCAAAAAAGTTAAAAGATAATATAAATTTTTTCTCTTTATTATTGCAAAAACCATAGTCGCCACAAAAATTAGCAAAGTCGGCCGGTAAACCCCAATTAAATAATTCCAACTGCTGTAAGCAAATATAGAATGCAAAGTCTTCCAGTTGCCATTGGCGTAATTTCTAAAAATCTCCGTTGGGAAAGCAAAAATATTAGGTAAATGATAGAAAAAATAATAAGCAGCAAAAAGTATATAAAATGGCAAATATTTCCTAAATCTTATCAGAGTTAGAAAAAAGATTGGTATTATAAATAATTCTCGACACATTAAAGAAAGAAGAAAGAACAACCCCGAGAGATAATATTTTTTGTATGTAAAAAAGCAAAGGCCAAAAACCAGAAACGCCATTCCCCACCATTCCGGTTGCAATATTGTCAAATCTACTAATGAATAACGCAAAAAAGGCCAGAGAATTAAAGGCGATAAAATATTTTTAGCAATTAAATACGCGCTGATAATTATGGCCACCAAAAATAATTGCCAAAGAATATAAATACCCACGCCGTCACCCGGCAAGATTTTCCATAAATAAAAAATAAATGGCTGGCGCCAGGCATTAATGTCAGGATGAAAATTCCCATCCCGCAGTCCCGCCATACTTGTTGCAAAAGCAGGATAGAAATTTTGTCCTTCTTTCATAAGCTGATAGGTTTTCAAGAATGCCCGCATATCCGTCGTATATTCTTTCCCCAATGGTTGGGATAATTGCCTGACAATATTTTGATCCGTAGAAACAAAAATCTGGGCGGCTATTAAAAGTAAAATGACAGCAATCAATTTACGCGGTATAAGGGCTAAAAATATGCTGGCCAAGTTTAAAATTAAATTCATTTGCGAAAAGGGGACGGCCAGAGCAAGAATTAACAATAACATCACATAAGTATATAATAATTTCTGATGGACAAAAATATAAAACTTCTTATTAAGAGCGGGGAGTCAGAAACCCTTGAATTTAAGGAAAACTTTAGCGAATTAGTAATCGAGACGTTAACAGCGTTTTCCAATGCTAACGGCGGGAAGGCTGTTATAGGAGTGAAAGATAACGGTAAAATTATCGGAACAGATTTATCGAAAGAAAGCCTTAAGATATTTGTTAACGAAATAAAACAGAAAACAGACGGACGGGTTATTCCGGCAGTTGAGATGGTTAAAATCGGGGGGAAAATAATCGTAATTTTTTCAATAGCCCAGTATCCGTCAAGACCGATTTCTTTTCATGGACGATACTATAAAAGGGTAAGAAACAGCAATGTTCAAATGCCGGTTGACGAAATTGCTGATGAATATCTTCGGGCGAGAAACCGGAGTTGGGACGTGTTTCCGTCTGAATTGGGTGTTGCCGATCTTGACTTCGAGAAAATTATTAAAGCTATCAGAAGAATAAATGATAATAAAATTAACAAAATTGAGGAGGATCCTCTGGTTTTTCTCAAAAAATATGATCTTATCCGGGAAAATAAGGCGACTAACGCAGCGGAATTATTATTTGCAAAGAAACCCTTTTTCTTTAGCGAAATTTTGATTGGTTTGTTTGAAACGAACACCGTAATTAAAAAATCGGTGACAATTCGGGACGATCTTTTTTCAGAAGTAGAGCAAGTGATGGACTTTATCACTACGCAAATTACCAAAGAGTATATTATTACCGGCCGTCCGCAAAGGGAGGAAAGATGGCAATATCCACTTTCGGCAGTTCGGGAATTTGTAATAAACGCCGTAATTCACCGGGATTATCAAAAGGGAATTCATTCCCAGTTCAAAGTTTTCCGTAACAAAATAACTTTTTGGAATATAGGGAAGCTACC
Source organism: Patescibacteria group bacterium (assembly GCA_038063675.1). Lineage (GTDB taxonomy): Bacteria > Patescibacteriota > Microgenomatia > JAMCZE01 > JAMCZE01 > JBBTUQ01. Next base: position 7,800 of record JBBTUQ010000027.1, read on the forward strand.
CTCGGATATTACCATCGAAGATCTTTATGCCGGAACGGAAAAATCTTTTTCAAGAAATCCAAAAATCGCAGAGATTTTTAAGGATGTGGGATTAATCGAAAAATACGGCAGTGGGATTAACAGGGCCGTTAATGAAATCATTGATTACGGTTTGCCAAAGCCCATTGTTTCTCAAATGGTTGGAGGAATAAATGTGGATATTTTATCCAATGTCCCTGTAAATGTCCCTGTAAATGTCCCTGTAAATGTCCCTGTAAATGTCCCTGTAAATAGGCTCGACAAGATAATTTTTGAGCTCAAAATCGACAATAAAATGTCTTCAGGGGAATTCGCTAAAAAGTTCGGAGTAACTCAAAAGACAATTAAACGTGATTTAATTAAATTGAAAAAAGAAAAACGAATAGAAAGGGTTGGGTCAGACAAAACTGGCTATTGGAAAATTATATGAAAATTTTAGCTATTGCCGCGGATATTGACCCCCAAAGAATCGGGGGGGCCGAGGCCCACTTTGTCGAAGTTCTCAAAAGAATCGCCCCGAAATTAGAAAAAGTTACGGTTTTAGTTGGTAATAACACCAGTCTCAAAAATTTATTTATAAAAGACGAAAACGTGGAGATTATAAAAGTTCTCTACCCTAAAATCCAAAATTTAAACTGGTTAACTTATTCAATTTTTTGTATTCCTTACGCCCTCAAATACAAATTTGATCTTATTTGGGTTAAACAGGAATACCTTGTTAACGCCGGCGCAGTTATTAAATTTATTACCGGGAAGCCGCTTTACGTTACCTGTCAAAATCCCAATGTTGCCGGCGAAGAATGGAATTTGTCTAGGACGATAACCCCAATTTTCACCAGATTTTTAATGTTTGGCCTTAGGTTTGCAGATACTGTCGCGGCTGTTAGTCACTATAGCGCCAATTTAGCCAAAAAATACAGAGCCAAACGAGTTGTAATTATTCCCAATGGCGTAACATGCTAAAAATTATTACCACATCATCATTAATTCCCAGAAACGGTCTTGATACCTTAATCAAAGCCTGCGCCATGTTAAAAATTGATTGGGAGCTAACTATCGCCGGCGACGGCCCCTTACATAACGACCTGGAAAATTTGGCCATTAAACTTGGGATTATTAACAGGGTAAAATTTTTAGGACGAGTGCCGTCAGAAAAAATACCTGAATTATTAAAAAATAATGATTTATTTGTTCGTCCTTCCCGGGCGGAAGGATTTGGTAATTCTTTCATCGAAGCCATGGCTACCGGTGTTCCGGTGATCGGCACCCCGGTTGGCGGCATCGTCGATTTTCTCATTTCCGGAGAAACCGGCCTGATGGTCCCGGTAGATAATCCCAAAGAACTCGCCCTGGCCATAGATAAAATTTATCGGGACAAAGCTTTTACTAAAAAAATAATTAATCAGGCGCAAAAAAAAGCCCAAGAATACGACTGGGATATCATCGCCCCAAAAGTTCTTAAAGAAATGTACGCATGCTTATAAAACTTCTTCTTACCTTTGCTGTCGCTCTTTTTCTCACTTACCCCGCCGCCATTTTAACCACCATTATCGAAGGTCAGTCTAGCGCCGCCATCTATTCCTACCATCTCCCCATCAGTCTATTTTCTTACCTATTGGTCTCCTTACCACTTATTCCATTATTATGTAATATTGAAATGAAACGTTTGCCGGTATCACTTGTTTTAATTATTTTAATTTATTCGGGTCTTGTCTTTTGGAACCTTGGACGCGCTGATATCCTTGGCGACGATTATGACCTAGCATATCAAGCTTACAATCTTCACGATGGCATCCAAGCCGCCAGAAAAGCTTATATTTTATCCTTCAACACCCACCCGCCGTTGTTTATGACTATCAAGCACTATTGGTTTCAGTTATTATTCCCAGCCGGCCTCGAATCCGTTCCCTCTTGGGGCTATCGCGGCATGGAGGGGATAATGGGAATTGCCACTATCTTAGCCGTTTATGCTCTAACCAAAAATTATTGGGTCTCAGCGGTTCTGGCTGTCAATAATTACATGGTCTTTCTCGGTCGTGTCTACTTACGTGAAATGCAATTAACGTTTTTTC
>JBBTUQ010000028.1:0-2876 GCA_038063675.1 Patescibacteria group bacterium
TGAACATGGCCCAATAGCCTTTCTTGGATTTCTTAGAATTAAAAGTGGAGAGCCAAGTTCTTGATTTAAGAATATCTTTTTTGATGTCCCGAAGCATGGATAAAATCCACTCGAAGAAATTGGCATGATAGGTCTGCGGCCCTTCGGTGATTGTTTCCACGGTAATATTTTTAACTTCGCCGGTAAAAGCCGCCGCCTGATATTTAAGACTGGAAACTTCCTGACTTAGAGCTACAACAAGCTCTCTTATCCTTTGAGCCTCGGCCTCTTTTTTGCCGTTAAAAACTTCTTTTGTCTCGCGTTGGACAGTATTAAAGAGTTGCTTCTCAAGCTGGTTAACTTTTTTTTCGGCAGTTTGAAGTTGTTGAGAGACAGAGATTTCCCCGCCCCATGGTTGATGACTGCGCGCTTTCAAGCCAATTTGTTCAAAAGCAATATCAACGGTACTTTTAACTTCATTAGCAAGCTCGCCGACAGTCTCCCCTACATCCAGGGAAAAGCTGGTTTTTTTCTGTGTGGCCATATCTTATGGTACTATAGGTTGGATAGATATGTCAAGGTCTTTTCGCGCCGCAAAATCGAGGCCAACAAATAGGCCTGATTTTTTAAATTTTCTTTGACTTTTAGGTCGGTTTCGTGATTGATAACAGAGTCGATTTCCTCCTGGCTGATGGTGATATTTTGAGTTTTGGCGATTTCTTCGAGGATAAATTCAAGTTTGAGGGTGGTTTCGGCCTGAGATTTATATTGAGATTGTAATTGTTCAGGGTTTAGGTTTTTGCTGGCTAAATATTGATCCATGGTCAGGCCGGCCTGGCGGACATCATCGACCAGTTGGGCAAGAAGACGATTGGCTTCCTGTTCAACAAGGGCGGATGGCAATTCAAGCTTGGCGGTCTCGAGAAGCTTCGAGATTATTTCTGAAACCCGCTGACTTTTATCTTCAGCTTTTTCGGCGGTTTTTTCATCACCCGGTTTCCAAATTTTGCCTTTGGCGTTGATGGATCTGATAGCATCCTGGAAATTGCCTAAATCAATCTCCGGTTTTTCACAGGAAGTGGCCTTGAAAATCCAATCTTTATCTAGTTCCGCCTGTACGACCTGGGCACGTGGGGTGGTAATAGGCGTGAGATTATGTTCTTTGACGGCGTCACTATAAAATTTGGGCAGGGCTTCATTGATAACTTCGTTTAAAACTTTGCCCTGATCGATCTTTTTTAGGGCTAAATCTTTGGGAGCCTTGCCTTTTCTAAAACCCCCGATTTCAACTTCGGATAAAAAAAGATCGAGAACTTTTTCGTAGACGGGTTTTATCTCCGGCCAGGAAATATTTAAGGTCAGTTCAAAAGCTTTACCGGGTAATTTATTTAACGCCGTGGTCATAAAGGGATTATAACCTCGTCATCTTGGTATGTCTAGAATCAAAGATAGATGCTATCACTTCGTTCCAGCATGACGAAAAATAGGATGTATATTATCGTGTGCGGTCGCACACAAGAAGATACAGGCCAAGTTATTCGATTTTGATGTTTAAATCAATACTTGGGGGGGCAAGTTGGGGTTCGAGAAGGTCGAGGCGGTTGAGTTCCTGCTGAAAGGCGGAGAGATCGTCGGCAATTTTTAAAACGGCGGAATCGGTAGCCAGTTTTGATTTTTCTTTAGGTTTGACCGGCTCAAACACAGGAGGATTTGTTTGTGGCAGTGAAGGGGCGGGTGAGGTTTTTTTGGCGGTAAAATAGACAATTCCCAAGCTGATTCCCAGAGCAAAAACAAAAACCAAGGCGATCAGAAGAATAATAATTAACGGTTTAGAAAACTCTATTTTTTCCCCGGAAGAGGCGATCTCTCCCCCATCAGCAATATTTAGATCTTCTGTCATAGGCCGGTTATAGTATTTAAAATTTCTTTGAGATTATTTGTCGATTCTCTTATATATTCCAGACCTTCTTGGAGAGTTTTTTGGGTTCTTATGAGTTCGGTTTCTTTGCCGGCAGCTTCTTTTTTGTCAAGATAAAGATCAGCTTTGGCTTGAGCCGAGGAGAGGCCGCGTCTGTAAAAAGTGGTATCTTCGCCAAGATTTTCCAGTCGGGAAAGAGTTTCGGAAACTCTGCCAAAGAAATCACCGGATTTGGAGTAGGTCAAATTGGTTTTGGCAAAAAGGATTTGTGTTATGCCAAGATTAGCCTCTTTGCTTATTTGAGAATGGCGGGAGGTAAATTCGTCAGCGGCGGTGTTTAAATCAGCCATATTTGAGGCGGCGGAGATCTTTTTCTGATTATCAGTTAGCCAGGCTTGTTCCTTTTGGGCAATTCCCTGAAAAGCATTAGCAGTTTCTTTATCCAAGCTCTCGGTTATGGCCATTTTTTCCCAAATCAAAGTTAAGTAAGCGGTGAGAACGTCGGTTCGTTTTAGAAGAGTGTGACGCATTTTTTCCAGAGCTTCGTTTTGAGTGGACAAGGTTTTGTAAGTGAGAAAGGCTGATTTGGCGATTTGATAGTTTTGATAGGCCAGGCGGTATTGGCTGTATTGGAATTGATAGTCAGAGTAGGATTGGGGGTAGGAAGCGTGAACGGGAGAAATAAGAAATAAGAAACAAAAAACAAGAAACAAGGTAAAGGAGATTATTTTTTTCATTGAGATAATTTTGCCTAAATTTTTGTATAATTGCAAGTACTGCAGGCGTGGTGGAATGGTAGACACGCAGGGCTTAGGACCCTGTTCCCCTCATACGGGAGTGAAGGTTCAACTCCTTTCGCCTGCACACAAGGAGATCAGATGAGTATGCGCGAGCCGCGAATGGCCGCGCGGCAAGCGCATCATGCGGTGGATTCGGGCAAAACTCAATCCGTTTATATGAGTAAGAAAAAATAAAAATG